>JBGQHM010000007.1:0-42343 GCA_041497995.1 Binatia bacterium
ATGCCCCCTGCCATTTGAAGAAATCGCCGGGCCCCACCTCATGCGTCACAAGATGAGAGGACATACCCTTAATCTCCTTCACCAGTTCGGCAACACTCAATGTTGTGGGCAAGCGAACCAGCAGGTGCAGGTGGTCCGGCATGGCGCTGATAGCCAGCGGCTCGGCATGCAGCTCCCGGCAGCGGCCGAGAATCGCCGGGAAGATCCGACCCTCAATGGCCGAGTTGATCAGCGGCATCCGGTCCCAAGTTGCCCAGACACAATGCAAGTATGATTGCGTGAACGGTGTCCGCATGAGAGCTGCCGCAGCCACCTGTACAACACTGCCTGCTCTTTACATAGGGCCTGGCGGTTGAAACCGCGGCAACGAAATACGCGAAGCCTGCCTACGCAGGCTGGATTGCCGCCAGCTGGAGGGAGTCGGCGCAGGCCGACTTGGCGTCTTTTGTTGCTGCGAATTTATTCGCCGAGCCGTAGGCGCCGACGCCGTCTACTCCAACCTGGCCTGGGATCTTAGAAGGTCGGCCAGCTTGCGACACTACCCGCCGGCCGCCGCTGCAGCACTCGGCCGCGTCTCGCGCAGGATACGCCCGTCCTGGAGCTCCAGCATACGGTGCCCACACGCGGCCGCAACCGGGCTGTGTGTCACGAGGACGATCGTCAGGCGCTGCTCGCGGTTGAGCTCCTGCATGAGGTCGAGAATTGATTGGCCGGTCCGCGAATCGAGATTGCCGGTGGGTTCGTCCGCAACCAGCAGACGCGGCTTCGTCACCAGCGCGCGCGCGATCGCGACGCGTTGCTGCTCTCCACCCGAGAGACCCGACGGGCGGCGCCCGCGAGCGCTCGCATCCAGGCCCACCTCCGCCAACGCCGCGTCGGCTCGCGTGCGCGCCGCGCGCCAGTGGACGCCGAGAAACTCGAGTGGCCAGGTGACGTTCTCCGCGGCCGTGAACGTCGGGAACAGATTGAAGCTCTGAAAGACGAACCCGATAGTCTGCAAGCGCAGGTCGCTACGCGCGTCGTCCGACAGCTCCGCCAGATCGTGGCCGCCAACCCAGACGCGACCGCTAGTCGGCGTATCGATTCCCGCGATGAGGTTGAGCAGCGTGCTCTTGCCACAGCCGCTCGGACCCATGATCGAGAGAAACTCATCGGGAGCCACCCGCAGGCTCACATCAGTCAACGCGTCCACGGCTTGCGGACCGCTGCCATAACGTTTGTGTACCTGTTCGAGGACGAGCGCGGAGGAGTGAGGCATATTTTCTCTCACTCGTATCGTAGCGCAACCGCAGGCTCAAGCGACGCGGCGCGCCGCGCCGGTCCCAGCGCTGCCAGAACGCAGACAGCCAGAGTGACTAGCGTGACCACACCGGCCTGCGCGTACGGCACATGGGGCTCAAGCACCCAGCCGAGGAGCGCGGGGAACGTCGCATCGACCCAGAGTCGGCCCAAGGCGAGCCCCGACACTGCCGCCAGTGCCAGCCCGACGATCCCCAGCACCATGCCTTCCATGAGCACCATGCGTCGCACGTAGCGTCGCCGCACCCCAACGACCCGAATCGCGCCGATCTCGCGCGTGCGCTCGATCACACCCGCGGCGAGTGTATCCGCCATGCCGACAAGTACGACCGTCAAGACCATCGCCGCGAGGATGTACACGCCCGCAAACCCGCGGCGGACCTGCGAGGCGAAATACTCGACGATCTCCGCCGCCGACAGAATCCGCAGGTTGTACGTGCGACCCAGTCGCTGCGCGATGGCGGCACGCACGGCCGCAAGCTCGGCGTGCGGGTCGACGCGCACAAATGCCCGCGTAATCTTGCCGTCGCGCCAATAGCGCTTGTAGACATCCCGGCTCATCTCGACGGTGCCCCGCGGTGACGCGAAATGTGTCACGACACCGACCACCAGGAGCGCCACCGGACCGCTGGGACTGTCAAGCGTGATCGTCTCACCGACCTTCACGTTGAGGTTGCGCGCGAAGTTGCTCGAGACGACTGCGGCGTCACCGCGTGCCACGGACTGCCAGAGATCCGGCAGGCCGCGTCCGTTCAACGGCCACTGACCGAACTCAGGGCTGGTGAAGTACGCCGGATCGTAGGCGTCGATGGTGATCGGGCCGCCGCCGAACTGCCAGTCTGCCCCTCGTTCGCCAACGGCCGCGCTGATCCCGGCGATTTGCCTGAGCTCGGTGACCAGATCATCGGACACCGGCGCTTCGAGGAAACCCGATTCGATATGCGATGAGCTGACAACCAGATCGGCGCGCATCGCGCCGCTCACGGCGTCGACGACGGAGGATTGGAAACTATGGGCCACCATCCACAGCCAGAAGACGCAAGCGAGGCCGACGGCAAGCATGGCAACGGTGAGCGCCGCGCGGCGCGGGTTCTGGGTGATGTTCTTGATGGCCAGCTCGCCGGTCGGACCTGCGAACCGGCGAAAACCGATCAAGAGCGGGCGCCGAATTCCATCGAGGATTGGTCGAGCCGTCAACGCCGTGCATACCGCGATCAAGCCCGTTGCTGCGAGTCCCCACGTTGGGACCCCCGTAACGGACTGCAGCAGTACCGTCGCGCCGATGCTGGCCACCACGACTGCGCGGATCACCCAGCCGAGACTCGCACTGATGCCCTGCTGCTCGACACCGCGGCCACGCATCGTCATGGCCATGCCCATGCGCGTCGCGCGCCAGGCTGGCAACGCCGCCGCGAGCAGCGCGGCGCTGAGACCCAACCCGCCGGCAAGCGCAACCGAGGACGCGTGCACCGCGAGCTCCGCGTTGGGTGTGGCAACCTTCGAGTTCAGCGCGGCGGCCGTCGCGATCATCGGCAGGAGCACGCGGGCGAGGGCGATGCCCAGTGGAATCCCAACCACGACTCCGGCTACACCCAGGATCGCGCTCTCCTTCAACAGCTCTTGCCACATGACCCGCGGGCGCACACCGACGGCGCGCAACACGCCCAGCTGCCAGGCGCGTCCTTCAAACAACGTCGCCAAGCTGTTGAACGCGATCAGGAACGAGCCGATCAAACCGAGCAGCCCCAATGCCCAGAGCAGGACCTGGAAGGAGCGCATGACCGTTTGCAGATCCGCCTTCCGCTGGCTGGGCGGCTGGACGCGCAACCCGGTGGGAAGCACGGCCTCAATAGCCCGGGCGACACGTTGCACGTCGCCGTCGCGATCGACGACCACGTCCACGCGGTTGACGAAGCCGGCGCGCCCGAACATGTCTTGCGCGTTCCCCATGTCCATCAGCAAGAGATTCCCGCCGTAGATCCGCGCTAGACCTTTCGGATCGAGCAGGCCACGCACGGTCACGCGTTGCTGGCCGCGCGGCGTATCGATCGTGATGGCGTCAGCGAGCTTCAAGCCGCGCCGATCGGCGAACGTCTGCGGGATCACAATTGCGTCGGGAAGGAAGAGCTTCGGATCGTCGAGCCCACGCTCCTCGTCTCGCAGCTCGTAGACAGCCGCCGCCTTCTCGTTGGTGATGTCCATGCCTTGCACGGTCAGCAGCTCGCCGCTGCCGTCCGCCATGAAGGCCGTGCTACTCACCACCGGAACCGTCAGCTCGACGCCCGGTACCTTCGCAATCGTAGCGGCGACGTCTTCTGGGAAGAGCGCACCTTCACCGGCACTCACTTGGAGCGACGCCCGTCCGGCAACCGTATCGATGATCTCGACGAACGCGCGCAGCGTCTCCCGACCCGTCAGGTCATCCGCGGCCACCTGCGCAACGCCACACGCCAGAGCCAGCACGGTGAGCGTGAGGCGAGCATAGTTTCCGCGCAAGAAGCGGCGCGGCATGCGAAAGGTATCGGTGATCACGCGTGCAGAGCTTTCAGGTCGTCGGCCGATCAATCGGCGCCCGGATGGACGAGGTAGTCCTCAGTGAACACCTGCGCCGGGATCTCGGTCCCCACGTTCCGCTTGGTCACCAAGAAGAGTGTACTTTCGTTCAGCTGCACGTCGCGCATCTCGGCCACATCGGCCCGCCGCACACCCGGCGCCACCTCGTGGATCTCGGTGTTGCCCAGCACCTTCCACAATTTACCGCCGGCATCGTAGAACTCGACTTTCAGGGGAAACAGCCACTCTTTGTCGATCCAGACCTTGCGGCTGCCGTAAGCGCTCACTGTGTCCGCCTTCGGTGTGGCACTGATCACGTCTGCCGCTCGGCCATCGATCGATTCCGTTCCGACAGTCTTGTAGGTGAACCGATCGGTGCGCTCGCCGGCTAGCTCGCGGACGTCCTCATACAACAAATCCGTCCCTGCCAAGCGTTGCTTGCTACTGACCGGGATGCGGCGCACGGCGCGGTAGCCCGGCATGAACAGCCACATGTCGTCTTGGGCGCTGTCAGCCTGACGCCAGACGAGAAAGCCCAAGCCGGCATCCTCGGGTGGCAACGAAAACAGGAGGTGGATCTTGTCCTGCCGGTCGGCAGCGTACAGCACGTGGCGGACGGCTCGTTTGTGGATCACACCGGATCGCGCCTCTCGCGCCATCGCTTCGGTCTCGGCACGCGAATAGCCGGCCGCCTGTGGCGCGCTGACGATGAGAATCTCGCTTTCCTCGCGCTCGGTCTTCACGCTGCGGTAGCGCGCCCAGGTGTCGGTGATCAGCGCCGCGGCGTCCTGCTCGGCGGAGGCGACGGCGCCCGCACACCACGAGAGAGCGGCGGAGGCAAGCAGCAAATGACGGAGGCGCACCATGGTCATCGAAAAGTTGATGCCGAGTAGCAAACGGTCTCAGCGAACACAACAACAGGTCGTCCACCAGCCATTTTCCAGGTGGCACCGGCCTCTGGCCGGTGCCACCGACTCGGCGCCGCCGCACTACCCCGGGACGGGAAAATGCACGCACAAGTCACTGACCGCGCCGGCGATCGTGGCGCGCCGGCGCGGATCGTTTGGGTGACGCAGCACGTCGCTGATCCACTCAGCGATGGATTCCATCTCGGCGCCACCCATGCCGCGCGTCGACAGCGCCGGCGTACCCAGACGGATGCCGCTGCACACCGCCGGCGGCTTGGGGTCGTACGGGACGGTGTTCTTGTTCACGACGATGCCCGCCTCCTCCAGGAGACTGGCCGCCACCTTGCCGGTCAGATTGAGCGGCCGCAGGTCCACGAGCATGAGATGATTCTCGGTGTCACCCGACACCAAGCGCAGACCGCGCTGGGTCAGCGCTGTCGCCAGTACCTTCGCGTTGTCGACCGTGCGACGCTGGACCGCTTGGAAACCCTCGCTCATCGCTTCCTTGAACGCCACGGCCTTGGCAAAGATGGTGTGCATATGCGGTCCACCCTGGATGCCGGGGAAGACGGCTTTGTCGATGGCTGGACCGAGCACAGCGCGGCACAGGATGAGTCCCGAGCGCGGCCCGCGCAGCGTCTTCTGCGTCGTCGTTGTGACCACGTCACAGTACGGCACCGGGTCGGGATGCACACGCCCCACGATCAATCCGGCGATGTGCGACACGTCCGCAAGCAAGTAGGCACCAACCTCATCCGCGATCTGCCGCCAGCGCTTGAAGTCCCAGAGGCGCGGGTACGCTGTGGCGCCGGTGACGATCATCTTCGGTCGGACCTCACGCACCTGTGCCGCGATGCGGTCGAGGTTCAAAACCTCGCTGTCTGGATCCACACCGTAGTGCACAAACCGGTAGAAGCGCGCCGAGAAGTTGACCGCGCTGCCGTGCGTGAGGTGGCCGCCTTGGTTGAGGTCGAGAGCCATCACTGTGTCACCCGGCTGCAGCAGGGCGTAGTAGACGGCCATGTTCATCTGCGCGCCGCTCAGCGGCTGCACGTTGGCGTGCTCGGCGCCGAACAGTTGCTTGGCGCGCGCAATTGCCAGGCGCTCGATGGCGTCCATATTGCCGCAGCCGTTGTAGTAGCGCGCGCTCGGCATGCCCTCGGCGTATTTGTTGCCGAACACCGTCGCCTGTGCCGCGGTCACCACCGGGCTCATGTAGTTTTCCGACGGAATCATCATCAGCGTATCGCGCTGCCGCCGCTCTTCCGCCGCAAGAATCGCCGCCGCTTCTGGATCGAAATCACGCAAGCCCATAACGCCACTCCCTCTCGGCAAAGCCGAATGTTGAATGGTGAATTGTGAATGGTGAATTGCGGAAGGCTTTCCGGGCTCCGTAGCCGGTCGCAGCGCGAGTGTCCCCGCAAGATCCCCATTCAACATTCAGCATTCACCATTCGACACTCCCGTGTCGGTGGCGAGCCCAGGCGTTCGGCTCTCCGCAGTGTGCACTCCCTCGTGGTCAGTTCCACGTGTCCCGCCAGGATCGGGACGCCGCGGCGTTGCGCCGCGGCCGCCAGTCGTGCATCGAAATGTGGCGCAACGATAAACCGCACCGGTCAGGGACGTCAAGCACGTTCTGCAAGCGTGGAAAGGGAGGAAGATGATTTCAGATTGCAGATTTCAGATTGCAGATTTGTTGCTCTTTGCCGTTCTGAGAGTTGCCACGAAGATGGAGACCAGATCGTTCGCCTCGCGCATCAAGCCTCCTAAGAGCGCTGGTTTCACGATCGCGCTTTCGCCTAGCAGTTCGAGCCAGTACAGCGTCTCGTCGGCTTCTTCGAGAACAACTCCCATCTTTGCGATGAACTCCGCTCTCGATCGCCCCCGACAGGCGGCGCGGTAGTTCGCTCCGACCGAGGTGCCAGACCGAAAGATCTGCCCGCCGATCAACCGCGCCTCCT
Organism: Binatia bacterium; assembly: GCA_041497995.1. Classification (GTDB taxonomy): domain Bacteria; phylum Desulfobacterota; class Binatia; order HRBIN30; family HRBIN30; genus DATKMS01. The sequence goes on from JBGQHM010000007.1 coordinate 6,722, forward strand.
GTGTGCGAGGAAGCTTCTGACAGAGACGAATTACCCGTTTGGCGAACTCTTTGGTTCGTTGCGCCAGCTCGTGCTGATCCATTGTCCTCGTCCCAAATCTGAAATCTGAGATCTGAAATCTGCAATCAGCACACAGCGGGATCCGACTTCTCAGGATCTACCCCCAGCTCGGTGATCGCTTGAGCGACCGCGCTGGGTTCGACCTCACCGCGTTGGGCCAGGGCCGACAGCGCCGCCACCGTGATCGATTCGGCGTCGACCTCGAAGAAGCGCCGCAGGGCAGCGCGGTCGTCGCTGCGCCCGAAGCCGTCGGTGCCGAGCGCCACCAACCCGGCTGGCGCAAACGGGGCGATCTGGTCGGCGACGATCTTCATGTAGTCGCTCGCCGCGACGATCGGGTACGGTTCTTCGGCAAGGACAGTGGCCAGATACGATTGGCGTGGCGCGTCGAGTGGGTGCAGCATGTTCCAGCGTTGCACGGCCAGCGCGTCGCGGCGCAGCTCCAAGAAGCTGGTGACGCTCCACACGTGGGCGGCGACGCGGCGCTGCGCCAGCAGCTCCTGCGCGCGCTGCGCCTCGCGCACGATCGCGCCGCTGGCGAAGAGATGAATGCGTGACCAGCCCGGCACCTCATCCGTAGGAAATAGTTTGTAGCAGCCGCGCAGGATCCCCTCGCGCGCGCCCTCGGGCATCGGCGGATGGGTATACATCTCGTTGGCCACGGTGAGGTAGTAGAAGACGTCCTCGCCGTCGACGTACATGCGGCGGATCCCGTCTTCCACGATGACGGCGATCTCATGCGCATACGCCGGATCGTACGCGCGCACCGTGGGCACGGTGCTGGCCAGCACGTGGCTGTGACCGTCCTGGTGCTGCAAGCCCTCGCCTGCCAGCGTCGTGCGCCCCGCTGTGGCACCGATGAGGAAACCGCGGCCGCGCGCGTCGGCATTCATCCAGATCAGGTCACCGATGCGCTGGAAGCCGAACATCGAGTAGAAGACGAAGAATGGGATAGCGTTCACCGCATGCGTCGCGTAGGCCGTGCCCGCTGCAACGAACGACGCCATCGCGCCCGCTTCCGTGATCCCCTCCTCGAGGAGTTGCCCGTCGGTAGCCTCGCGGTAGAACGCCACGACGTCCGAGTCCACCGGGTCATACTGCTGTCCCTTCGATGAATAGATGCCGAACTTGCGAAACAGCGCATCCATACCGAAGGTCCGCGCTTCGTCCGGGACGATCGGGACGACGTGGGAACCGATTTGCGGATCATTCATCAGATGGCGCAGCAGGCGGACGAGCACCATCGTCGTTGCCACCTCGCGGTCATCCGAGCCGCCGAGGAACTCGTTGAACAGCGCCGGCGGCAGCGACGCGATCGGCGCGGCCAACACGCGCCGCTGCGGCATGAAGCCCCCGAGGGCGCGACGACGCTCGAGCAAATACTCGATCTCTTCGCTATCCGCCGGCGGACGATAGAAGGGAGTCTCGGCGAGGTCTTCCTCGCGAATCGGAATGCCGAGGCGGTCGCGGAACAAGCGCAGCTCCTTCTCATTGAGCTTCTTCTGCTGATGGGTGACGTTGCGGCCTTCACCCGCCTCGCCCAAGCCGTAGCCCTTGATCGTCTTGGCGAGAATCACGGTCGGCGCGCCGTGATGCTCGACCGCCGCCTTGTATGCAGCGAAGACTTTTTCCGGATCGTGACCGCCGCGCCGCAGCTTGCGCAGCTTGGCGTCGGTGAAGTCGGCGACGAGCTCCAGCAGTTTCGGCTGCACCCCGAAGAAGTGCTCGCGAATATAGGCACCCGATTCGACGGTGTACTTCTGATACTGCCCGTCGTTGACCTCGTTCATGCGCTGGACCAACAGCCCCTCGTCGTCACGCGCCAGCAGCGCGTCCCAGTCGTCGCCCCAGATGACCTTGATGACGTTCCAGCCGGCGCCGCGGAACGCCGCTTCGAGCTCCTGGATGATCTTGCCGTTGCCGCGCACCGGGCCATCCAAGCGCTGCAGGTTGCAGTTGATGACCCAGACGAGGTTGTCGAGTTGCTCGCGCGACGCCAGGGTAATGGCGCCGAGCGACTCCGGCTCGTCCATCTCACCGTCACCGAGGAAAGCCCAGACGCGGCCCCCGTCGTGCGCGATGTGTCCGCGGGCGCGCAGGTAACGGTTGAAGCGGGCTTGGTAGATCGACGCGATCGGCGATAGGCCCATCGACACAGTCGGGAACTGCCAGAAGTCGGGCATGAGCCACGGGTGCGGGTACGATGAGACGCCGCCGCCCGCAGCCAACTCGCGGCGGAAGTTGTGCAGCTGTTGCTCCGACAGCCGTCCTTCGAGGAAAGCGCGCGCGTAGATGCCGGGCGAGGCGTGACCTTGGAAGTAGATCTGGTCACCCGACATCCCGTCGTGCGGCGCGTGGAAGAAATGATGGAAGCCAACTTCGAGCAGCGTCGCGAGCGAGGCGTACGTCGAAATGTGGCCGCCGATGCCGGCGTGGTGTTTGTTGGCGTGCACCACCATGGCCATGGCATTCCACCGCATCACGTTCTTGATGCGCCGTTCGATCTCACGATCGCCCGGGTACGGCGGCTGTACCTCGGCCGGGATGGTGTTCACGTACGGGGTGTTCAGATTGGCCGGTAGGGCCAGCCCGAGCGAACGCGCCAGGTCGCTGAGCCGCTCGATCAGGTGCTGGCCATGCCGGCGGCCCTGCTCGCGCACGAACGCCTCGAACGCCGTGCGCCACGAATCGATATCTTCGGAGTCGGTGGAATCCACGTCCTGCATGCTTGGATTCTACGCCTCAGCGGCGTGCGGGCAACCGACGGCCCGCCGCATCACCCGCGCATGCCCAGCTGCGCTGCCGCCGGATGGAGACTCGCCGCTGCGCTCGGACGCGCGGCAACGCGCGCCAGCCACACCTGTACACGCTTCGCGTCGTCGGGAAGCGGCTGGCCGACACTGGCACCGAAGTCGAGCGCACAATAGAGGATGATGTCGGCGATGGTGAAGCGACCATCCACCACGAAGGGCCGGTCACCGAGAAGTCCGTCCAACCACGCGAGGTTGTCGCGTACGGTTGCCTTCAACCCGGGCGCAGCTTCGGGCAGGCAACGCATGCGCGTCTTGAAGAGATCGAGGCCTTCGGCGAAGCGAAAGCTATTGTAAATGTTCTCGGAGATGCGTTGCTCGATGCGGCGCTGCCACATGCGCGTCTCAGCGCGCTCCTTCGCGGTCGAGCCGATGAGCACGGGCTGTGGATGCAACTCTTCGAGATACTCGAAGATGGCGACCGTCTCGCCGATCACCGTACCGTCGCCGAGATCGAGCGCCGGTACCTGTCCGCCAGGATTCTTGTCCGTGTAGGGCGGCTTGCGGTTGTCGCCGGCCAGAAGATCGATGTCCTTCGCCTCAACCGTGAGGCCCTTCTCGGCCAGGAACATCCGCAGTGCGCGCGGGTTGGGTCCGAATGAATTGTAAAAGAACATGCCTGTTCCCTCCTTTGTTAGAGCTGTGGACCTACGCGAGCGAGTGGCCGCCGTCAACGTAGAGCGTCGTGCCGGTGATGTAGCTCGTGGCGTCGGACGCCAAGAACACCGCTGCACCTTCCAGCTCCTGTGTGTCGCCGAGTCGGCCGCTGGGTAGCGCGGCGATGAATTGCTTGCCGCGCTCGGACGCGAAGAATTCGGCGTTCATGTCGGTGAGGAAGTACCCCGGGCACAAGGCGTTCACCTGAATGTCGTGCCGCATCCATTCGAGCGCCAGCGCGCGCGTGAACTGCACGATCGCTGCTTTGCTGGCGCAGTACGGCGACATGTAGCGCGCCACGCGCATGGCCATCACTGAGCCGACGTTGATCACCTTGCCGCTGCGTCGGCCGATCATGTGCGGCCCAACGTGCTTGCAGCACAGCATGGGGCCACGCAGATTGACGTTCATGACCTGGTCCCAGTACGCCGTGTCCATCTCCACAACCGCGCGCGTGTCGCCAATGCCGGCATTGTTGACCAAGATGTCGATTTGCCCGAACTGGTGGATGACCTGCTGCACCATCGATTGGATGCTGGACTCGTCAGTCACGTCGGCACACACGGCGAGCACGCGGCGCCCGTGCGCGCGCAACCCGGCGGCGGCCGTTTCGAGGTCGGCCTGCGTGCGGCTGACCACCGCCACATCGGCGCCTGCCCGCGCCAACGCAGCGGCAATCGCGCGGCCGAGTCCCTTGCTGCCGCCCGTCACCACGGCGCACTTGCCGGTCAGATCGAACCAGTTGGTTGGCATAGTTGAGCCCCGCGGCTCTTATAGAAAGTTCCGGCAGGCGGTTCCAGCTGGGCGCCGTCCGTCGCAGTGCGTCACAAAGTAATGGCGATTTGTCGCGATTTATGAATGATGCGATTGAGGGGCGGTAACTCCCACTGTGCGGCGTGTAGGGATGGAGGGGTAGGTCGACCATGACAAGCGTGGGACACAAAGCCTGGGTGGTGGTCGTGGCACTCGTGCTGGCACGCAGCTGTGCAGTTTCAGCGGAAACCGTGCTTGACGACTTCGACGAGCTGACGGGGTGGACGGCCACCGCCTCGGACGGCGCGCGCGTCGAGATCGCGCGCGATGCCGGCCATGCCGGCATGAGCCTGCGCATCGATTTTGACCTCGGTGCCGGCGGCTACGTGATTGCCCGTAAGGCGTTCGCCATCTCGCTGCCGGCCAACTACGCGTTCAAGTTCTTCGTGCGTGGTGAGGCGCCGCCGAACACGCTCGAGTTCAAGCTCGTCGACCGGTCCGGCCAGAATGTCTGGTGGTACAACCAGCGCGACTTCACGTTCCCGCCGGAGTGGCACCAGGTCTTGATCAAGAAGCCACGCATCCAATTCGCGTGGGGACCGCTCGGCGGCGGGCCCCCGAAGAACATCGCTTACATCGAGTTCGCCATCCAAGCCGGCAGCGGCGGTACCGGGTCGGTATGGATCGACGACTTCAGCCTCGAGGAACGTGAGACTGCCAGCCGGGTTAATGGTAAGCCCACCATTTCCGCGTCTACGTCGAGCAGCGGCCACGAACCTGAACGTATGCTCGACCAGAACCCGGAGACCAGTTGGCACAGTGGCGCGTTGGCCGCGCGCCAGTGGGTGACTCTCGACTTCATCAAACGACGCGAGTACGGCGGCCTGGTCATCGACTGGGACCCGGACGACTACGCGCCCACATACCAGGTCCAGACCTCCGACGACGGAGAGAACTGGATCACGGTCTACAGCTGTACCGCCGGGAACGGTGGCCGCGACTACATCTACCTGCCGGACGGCGAGTCGCGCTACATCCGGTTCGACATGGAACAGAGCAGCCGCGACCAAGGCTATGGGATCCGCGAGCTGACCGTCGAGCCGTTCGAGTTCTCCGCATCGCCCAACCAATTCTTCGAAGCCATCGCCCGCGACGCCCCCACCGGGACGTACCCCAAGTACTTCTCAGACAAGCAGACGTACTGGACCGTGATCGGTGCGCGCGGCGACGACGCCGAAGCCTTGATGAACGAGGAGGGGATGCTGGAAGTCGACAAGGGAGCTTTCTCGATCGAGCCCTTCCTCTATGCCGACGGCGCACTCATTACGTGGAACTCCGTCCACATCGGTCAACAGCTCGAGCGCGGCTATTTACCGATCCCGACGGTTACATGGCAGACGGATCAGCTCGGGCTGACGGTGACTGCGTTTGCGGCGGGGCCACCAGGTGAGTCGACACTCTATGTCCGCTATCACGTGGCGAACGACGGCGACGCGCCGCGTGACGTCACGCTGTTCGTGACGGTGCGGCCGTTCCAGGTGCTGCCGCCCTGGCAGACCCTGAACATGGTCGGCGGCGTCACGGCGATCCGTGATCTGTTGTTCGCCGGGCGCACCGTGTGGGTGAACGGTGAGAAAGCGGTACACGCGCTGACGCCGCCCGACCGCTTCGGTGCCGCGACATTCGAGGAGAACCTGGTCACCGACTTTCTGCTGCAAGGCAAGATGCCGCTGCGCACACAGATCTCCGACCCGCTCGGTTACGCGTCGGGTGCCCTCGAATACACGTTCCATCTAGCCGGGGGCACCAGTGAGGACGTCTACATCGCCGTGCCGTTCCACGACGCGGACGAGGCGGTCGGTCCCGGTATCGACGGCCCAGCGGCATTGTTCAGCCGGCTGCTCGACGAGACCGCGCGGCAGTGGGAGACGCTGCTCGAGCGCGTCGACTTCGCGCTCCCACCGGTCGCCACGCAAGTCGTGCGAACGATCAAAAGTACGCTGGCGTACATCCTGATCAACCGCGACGGGGCGGCCATCCAGCCCGGCTCACGCACCTACGCGCGCTCGTGGATTCGCGATGGCGCCGTGACGTCGACGGCGTTGCTCGAGATGGGATTCACAGAGGAGGTACGCGATTTCATCCGCTGGTTTTCGCAATACCAATTCGCGGACGGCCGCATCCCGTGTTGCGTCGATCGGCGCGGCGCCGACTCGGTGTTGGAGAACGACAGCAACGGCGAGTTCATTTACACGGTTGCCGAGTACTATCGCTATACGCACGACGTCGGGTTTGTGAACGACCTCTGGCCCGCCGTCATCAAGGCCATCGATTACCTCTCGGGGTTGCGCCAACAGCGGATGACGGACGTGTACAAGCGGCCCGACAAGCAAGCGTTCTACGGTCTCCTGCCCGAATCGATCAGCCATGAAGGGTACTCGTCACATCCGGTGCACTCGTACTGGGACGACTTCTTCGCGTTGCGTGCCTTCAAGGACGCCGCGCACCTCGCTGTGGCTGTCGGCGACGACGAACACGCCGCGTCGTTTGCGGCACTGCGCGACGCGTTCCGCACCGACCTCTACACATCAATCACCAAGGCGATGGCCGATCACAAGATCGACTACATCCCGGGCTCGGTCGAGTACGGCGACTTCGATCCGACATCGACGGCAATTGCCGTTACGCTGGGCGGCGAGTCGCTGAACTTGCCGCAAGAAGCGTTGCGGCGCACCTTCGACAAGTACTACGCCCACGTCGAGACGCGGCACCACAGCGACACGCAGGGCGACGCGTACACACCGTACGAGCTGCGCAACGTCGACGCACTCGTCTTGCTCGGCGAGCGCGAGCGCGCCCTGGAGATCCTCGACGACATGCTCGGCGACCAGCGGCCACAGGCGTGGAACGAGTGGGCGGAGATCGTTTGGCGCGACGCCAGCGCGCCGCGGTTCATCGGCGACATGCCGCATACCTGGGTCGCCTCGAGCTTCATCCTTGCGGTGCGCAGCATGGCTGCGTATGAACGCGAGACCGACGACGCCTTGGTGCTGGCCGCCGGGCTCCCGCAAGCGTGGGTGATGAGTGACGCGGGCGTCACATTCAAACGCCTGCCGACCCACTACGGCGTGCTGCACTACACGCTGCAGCGCGCTGGGACCAACGCGCTGCACCTGCGGTTGTGGGGTGACCTGACGCTGCCGCCGGGCAACATCGTCGTGCAGCCGCCACTGCCGCACGCACTCACCGCCGTCAGCGTAAACGGCATGGCGGTACAGACGTTCACCGCTGACAGCGCCACCGTCAGTGAGTTCCCCGCCGAGGTCGTGCTGACCTACGCGTCGCCGGCGGAAACGCCTACCGCACCCCCGTCCGCCACACCGTGATGCCGTCGGCACGAACGAACGACGCGGCGCCGCACGCCCGCTTGCTCTCGAACGGGCGATACACAGTGCTCGTCACTGATGTCGGAAGCGGTTTCTCGGCGTGCAACGGCTATGCGCTGACCGGCTGGAACGCCGACCGCACCGAAGACAGCGATGGCTTCTTCATCTACCTGCGCGACCTCGACCGCGACGTCTCGTGGTCCGCCGGCCATCAGCCGGTGCACGCCCGTACCGACAGGTACGAGGTCAGCGATGCACCTGGCCGTGTGATGATCACGCGCGAGACGTCGGAGATCGAGACGCAGCTCGAGGTCTGCGTCGTCCCGGGCCGCGACCTCGAGCTGCGGCGGCTGCACATCCGCAACCGCTCGCAGCAGCCGCGCCGCATCGAGGTCACCAGCTACGTCGAAGTCGTGCTCAACTCCACCGCCGCACATGCGGCGCACCCGGCATTCTCGAAGCTGTTCGTGGAGACGGAGTACGCGCATCCCGGCGTCCTGCTGGCGCACCGTCGACCACGCAGCAACAGCGAGCATCACCCGTGGATGATGCATGGCCTGTTGGGTGGCGATGCGGCGGTGCAGTACGAGACGGATCGTGCGCGTTTCATCGGCCGCGGTCGAACGCTGGCGCGGCCGTTGGCGTTGAACGGCAACGCACAGCTCTCTGGGACCGTAGGCAGCGTGCTCGATCCGGTCTTCAGCCTCCGCCACGTGGTAGCGCTCGCTGCCGGTGCCGACGCACAACTCACGCTGCTGTTGGGTGCGGCACCGACACGCGACGGAGCGCTGCAGCTGGCAACGCTGGAGAACGGCGATGCGCTGTTCAGCGACGCCGGCGAATACGAGCGCGCGCTGATTCGCCGCCTCGGCATCGCCGACGAGCGCGCCGCCTATTGGCAGGAGCTGGCCGGGGCGATGCTCTACGGCCATCCGGCCCTGCGCGCCGACGCCGCCGTCCTCCGACGCGCGCATGGTCACGTCTCGGACCTCGCACAGCACGGCCTCGGCAATGCGCAACTACTCGCCGTGGTTTGCGCTGAACAGGCCGATGACGACCTCGCACGTAGTCTCGTCGAAGCGCGCGCGTATTGGCAGAGCAAGGGCCTGCGGGTGGACCTGGTCCTCCTCTGCGCCAACGCGGGTGATGCCAGTGGCACGGCGGACCATGATGGAGCCGTTGTCCTGCGGCGCGCAGATGTACCGCCTGCGGTTCTCGACGTGATGCTGGCGTCTGCGCACCTCGTCGCTGCCGGTGCGTTGCCAGCACTCACAGACAGCAGTCAGGCAAGCTCGCACCGCTCTGCAGGGCAAGCCCTGCCACTACAGGATTCAGAGGCGACGACGACACCTCCTGACTCCCTGCTCTACTTCAACGGCCACGGTGGCTTCGCACCCGGCGGCACCGAGTACGTGATCCATGTCGAGCCGGCCGCGCGCCAACCGCCGATGCCATGGACCAACGTTGTCGCCAACGAGACGTTCGGGTTCTTGGTGAGCGAGAGCGGCGCCGGGTACACCTGGAGCCGCAACAGCCGCGAGAACCGGTTGACGCCGTGGTGCAATGATCCGATCTGTGACCCGCACGGCGAGGCGTTCTACATCCGCGACGACGACGCGATGGTGTTCTGGTCACCCCTGCCCGGCCCCAGCCCTGACGGCGCAGGTTACGAAGTGCGCCACGGCTTTGGCTACACCCAATGGCAACATTCCAGTCGCGGCCTGGATCAGGAGGTCGTGCAGTTCGTTCCACGGCACGACCCGGTCAAGATCACGCGCGTGCGCCTGACCAACACCGGTGGGCGGATCCGCCACCTCTCGCTCTTCGCCTACGCCCACCTGGTGATGGGTGTCCTGCCGTCGGAGAGTGGCCGATATGTCGTCACCGAGTGTAATGGGGATGCGCTCGTCGCGCGGAACCAGCTCAACAACGAGTTCAGTGACGCCGTCGTCTTCACCGCAGCGGTGGCACCGAACGCCGCCGCACCCGCACGGTTTACAGGTGACCGGACGGCATTCATCGGCCGCAACGGTTCTGCCGTAGCACCAGCAGCGCTGTGTGCCGACACCACACTCGAGCAGCGCACGGGCGCCGGCCTCGATCCGTGTGCCGCCGTGCAGGTCACGGTGGAGATCGCCCCCGGCGCGACGCTCGAGTGTGCGTTCCTGCTGGGCGAGACGACAGATGACGCAAGTGCACGGGCGCTGATCGCGCGCTACCGCCAACCGGGCGCCATCGACCACGCCCTCGAAGAAGTGCGCAGCTTCTGGCAGCACACCTTGGCCGCGGTGCAAGTGCACACACCGTCGTCTGCCATCGATCTGATGGCGAACGGTTGGTTGCTCTATCAGGATCTGAGCTGTCGCCTGTGGGGCCGTTCGGCGTTCTACCAATCGGGTGGCGCCTTCGGCTTCCGCGACCAGTTGCAGGACAGCGCCGCGCTGATCTACACGCGCCCCGACCTGACGCGCGCCCAGATCGTGTTGCACGCAGCGCATCAGTTCGTCGAGGGCGACGTGCTGCACTGGTGGCATCCGCCCACCAGCCGTGGCATCCGCACGCGCTTCTGCGACGATCTGGTCTGGCTGCCGTACATCGTCGCCTTCTACGTGCAGACGACCGGTGACTGGAGCGTGCTCGACGAGTCGGCCGGCTTCATGAGCGCGCGTGCGCTCGCACCGGATGAGGACGAAGCGTATCTGTTCCCGACACCGTCGGGTGAGACCGCAGACGTCTACGCGCACTGTTGCCGCGCGCTCGATCGCTCGTTGACGCGCGGCGCGCACGGTCTGCCGTTGATGGGCACCGGAGACTGGAACGACGGCATGAACCGCGTCGGGCGCGAAGGCCGTGGCGAGAGCGTGTGGATGGGCTTCTTCCTCTACCGCGTTCTGGACGAGTTCATCCCCATCTGCGTGCGCCGTGCCGACACCGCACGCGTCGCACGCTATCACGCCTACCAAGACGAGCTCGCCGTCGCACTCAACGACGCGGGGTGGGACGGCCAGTGGTACCGCCGCGCTTACTATGATGACGGCACACCGTTGGGCTCAAGTGACAACGACGAGTGCCGCATCGACGCGCTCGCCCAGGCGTGGGCGGTGATCTCCAAAGCTGCGCCGGCGGCACGCGCCGCACAGGCGATGGACGCCGTCGAGCAACATCTCGTTTCGACAGACGCCGGCATTGTTCGCCTGCTCACCCCGCCGTTTGACCGCAGCCCACATGATCCCGGCTACATCAAAGGCTACGTCCCAGGCATCCGTGAAAATGGCGGTCAGTACACCCACGCGGCCGTGTGGGTCGTACGGGCGCTCGCCGAGTTGGGCAGACGCGATCGCGCCGCAATGCTTCTCGAGATGCTCGGACCGATCCATCACACGCGTACGGCGGAACGGGTTGCCGTCTATCAGGTCGAGCCCTATGTCGTCGCCGCCGACATTTATGGCGTCAGCCCACACGTCGGGCGCGGCGGCTGGACCTGGTACACGGGCTCCGCCGGCTGGATGTATCGCGTCGCGTTGGAGTCGGTGCTCGGCCTGCGATTGGAAGGCGGCACGCTCCTACGGATCGCACCCCGCATCCCGGATCGCTGGACGGGTTTCACGCTACGCTATCGGGCCACCGATGGCGCGACGTACTACGAGATCGAAGTCCGCAATCCGACCGGCAACGCGGCCACGGTCGTTGCGGTCACCATCGATGGCAGGTCTGGAGTCATCGACGACGGAGCCGCCTGCATCCCGATCGCATCGGACCGTGGCGCCCATCAGGTCTGCGTCACTCTCGGAGCCGAGTGAGCTTCACACCGCGCCGCCGACCAATCCGTTGAAGTTGTCGCGCATGATCTTACGGATGTCGGAGTCCGGCAGCCCATCGAGCTCCTCGACGAACTCCGCAGGCCACGCCAAGCCCTCAGGGTGCGGGTAGTCGGAGCCGTTGAGGACATGGCCGGAGCCGGTGAGCTTCGCGAGGGCGACCACGTCGTCCTCGAAGAACGGCGCCACCCAGACGTTCTGCCGGAACGTGTCGCTCGGCGTGAGCCGCGGCGTCCCGAAGCGCCACATGTCCTTGCTGTACAACCGCGCGATGTGATCGAGCTTGCGCAGCAGTGGCGCCACCCAGCTCGAACCGTACTCGACGCTGAGCACCTTCAGCCGCGGGAAGCGTCCGAACAGGTTGTCGGCAATCAACGCGGTGAGCGTGTCGACGATCGGCCGTTCGGTGAACGACAGCGCCATCTCCATCAGCGAGTGCCGATGTGAGGGCGGGTGCGGCCGCAGTCCCCACGGCGTGTTGTACATCTCGCTGAATGGTGTCCGGCCGATGTGGTACACGACGTTGATGCCGGCCTCCTCGCAGCGCGCCCAGAAAGGATCGAAGAACGGATCGGCGGGCGAGCGCCCCGCTACCGGACCGGCGGTGAGGATGACGAAGCGCGCTCCACACGCGAGCAGTCGCTCCAGCTCCACGATCGCCGCCTGTAGATCGAAAAACGACAGGATCGGCGCGCCATAGATGCGGCCGTCGTGTGCAAACCCCCAATCCTCTTCGAGCCAACGGTTGAAAGCACGCACGCTCGGGTACAACACCTCGGGCGTCTCGCGCAGCTGCGGCTCCACTCCGACACCCGTCGTCGGCAGCATCAGGCAGGCTTCGACCTCCTGCGCGTCCATCTTTGCGAGCCGTACCTGCCGGTTGACAAACTCAGGCACCGCGAGCGCGTTGATCGGGCTCAGGCTCGGGCTCCCGCCCTCGTCACTGTCACCGCGCAGAAAGGCCTTCATGATTCCCGGCGGCCCGACGCTATCGCCGGCGCCGACGCTGAAGAACTGGCAACGCTCCTTCCCAATGTACATCCGGGACGGACCGTCGCTGCGGCGATCGATCCAGACCGTCTGGTCTTTGAACCGCGACTCGATGTGACGCGTGAAGCAATCGTCCGGCTCGTAGTAGTGATTGTCCGCGTCGTTCATCCGATACCCCAGTGTGCGCATGGTGCCCGTCCCTCGACGTACATTGATCCGAATCCGTCTCGAGACGCAAGCGTACGCGCCCGAGCTAGCGACAACGATACGGTTACCCGCTGATCGCGGCCACCAATCGCTGCCAGCCCGCTGGTCGGCGCGCCGAGCGAGGTGCTGATTGCGGGCGCGCGCGAACACAGTCGAGAACCTGGCCGCTGAGCCGGGCGATGCGTAGGTCACCGAGCGGTGTGCCCATTCCGCTGTTGACGATGAACGCGACCGCCAGATTGCGGCTCGGATCCGCCCACGCGCCGGAGCCACCGAAGCCGAAGTGACCAAAGGCGCGCCACGGCACACCGCGCGTCGTCGCCACGCCGTGATAACCGAGCCGCCAGCGCATATCGAACGGAATCACCACCCGCGAGTGTGTCGGGTTCTGCACCTGGGTGGCGCGCGCCAACGTCTTGCGTGACAGCAAGCGGACGCCGTCGATTTCCCCTCCGCCGGCCAGCGCCGCATACATTCTCGCCAGCGAGCGTGCCGTGAAGAGACCATTGGCAGCAGGGATCGCGGCGCGCAGTGTCTTCTCTGCGCCGAAGTCGAACGCGCCAATGCCGCGCGGGGCGAGCGCATCGAGAATACTCTGCAGGTCGAATTGGATGCCCCCCAACCCGAGGAAGCCCTGGATGCACCGCGCGGTGCGCATCACGACCTCGCCCCAGACACCACCGTTCGGACCATGCAGCAGCGGTGACGCGAGCACACTGCGCGCCGGCCAGATCAGCCGAGCCGCCCGCGGCAGTGCTTCGGGAGGCGTGCCCACATACATGCCATCGAGGCCCAGCGGGGCGACCAACTCCTCCTGGACGAGCTGCGAGAACGGCCGGCCAGTGACGCGCTGCAAGATCTCGCCGACCAGGAAACCGTACGTCAGCCCGTGATAACCAGTGCGCGTACCCGGCTTGTGGATCGGCGGCGTGCGCTCGATCGCGTGGATCATGAAATCCCAGTCGAGCATGCGGTCGGCGTGATCGATCATTTGCCGGATGTGATAGAGGCCCGACTGGTGCGCCAACACCTGGCGCACGGTGATCGCGTGCTTACCGGCTTGTGCAAACTCCGGCCAATGCGTGGCGACGCGGTCGTCGTAGTCGAGCAGACCGCGATCAACCATCATATGCAGCAGGGTCGAGGCAACGCCTTTGCTGGTTGAGAAGCTCGGCGACATGGTGTCGCGGCTCCATGGCGTGCCGCGTTCATCGCGGTAACCGCCCCACAAGTCGACGACGCACTCGCCGCGGTGGTAGACGCACACCGCCGCGCCTCCAGGATAGCGACCCAGCTGGTCGCGGAAGCTCGTGGCGACAGAATGGAAATCAGGATGCAAGCGTCCATCGATGATCATGTCGTTCCTTTTTCAGCAGCCGTGGGCGGCCTCGGGTATGGTGCGGGACGGGGCGGGCCGCACGAGACGCTTGCCCGCGTCCCAGCTCGTTGAGGCGAGTGAGCACCGGGAACGGGCGTTCGCGGGCTACTGCATCGAGCGTTGCCTGCATACCTTCCGTGATCTCGTCATAGCATCCCCGCAACACTCTTGGATCATGCGCCTGCCGCACACGGAACCGTGACCAGTCGAGCGGTCTCCCAAACGTAACGGTCACCTTCGACGGCAGCTGCACCGACGGAACGAAGGCGGGGGTGAGTCCGAACGGAATACTCCAAATCAGCGGAAACACCTGCACGTGTAGTCGGTCCATGCCCAGCAGACGTGCCAGCCAGCGGCCGCGTGTCAGCGTCAGCGTCGATTCATGTGCACCGTGGATCGTCATGGGTACGACCGGTACGCGCGACCTGATCGCCAACTCAATGAATCCCATGTGACCGCCAAAGTCGATACGATTGCGCTGGCTCCATGGCCGGAAGACTTCATGGTCGCCTCCGGGAAACACCAACACCGGGGCACCCAACGCAAACGCACGGACGGCATTGGCTCGGTTCGCCGGAACGACCCCCAGCTTGCGCAACAGCGGGCCGACGATCGGGTACGTGAAGAGCAGATCGTATCCGAGAGAGTACAACGGTGCCGCAGCGCCGCGCTTCTGGATCCAATTGCCCAGCACGAACCACAGGTCGTGAGTCTCGGCTCCACCGGAGTGGTTGCCGACGATCAGGAACGGACTACGTTTGGGGACGTGCGACCAACCGCGCACCTCGGTCCCGAAGTAACGATTCACCCCTTCGATCACCTGCCGCAGCCGAGCAACGATCGCCGGGTCGCGCTGAAATGGATCGACCACCCCGGGTGCCCCGAGAGCGCCGCCACGCACCGAACGCAAACGCGCTGGCGCAGGCTTCGGAGACGGGTGATCGGAACGACGTATCTTGGTCGCAGCTACGGCCATCGCTCCCCCTCATCGAAGTGGCGGCACGAACCACACCGGGCACGGTGCCCGGTGCAGCACCTGACGCGCGGTGTCCTTGGTGAAGATGTGCCGGATGAAGCCGCGGGCATGCTCGCCCATGATCATGAAGGCTGGATCGATCCGTCGGGTCACCTTCAGGATCCCCTCGATGGAATCGCCCTGCTGCACATGACTCTCCGCCCGCGCCAGCAGATCGGTTGGGATGAGGTCGTTGACGTGCCGCTGCGCCGCCTCCAACGTCATGTAGCTGCTGCCGGTGGGCACGATGTGGAGCAGGTGGAGCCGCAGCGGGAGCAGGCGCGCCAGCTCGACGGCATAGGCGACCGCCGGTTCCGCTGCGTCGCTCAGATCGGTGGGCACCACCACCGGCACCGCGTCACCAGCGGTCGCGCACCGGAGTCGGAAGCGCTGGGCCGCCGGGCCCTCCTGAACCGTCAAGACGGGGCACGGGCAACGCTCGATGATGCGTTCGGTCACCGACGCATGGTCCTCCGTACTCCACCCGTGGCTACCAAGCACGACGAGATCCGCGGGCAATTGGCGCGCAAGCTCCAGGAGGACGGTGCCCAGCGGTCCGGTGCTGATGCTCGCCTCTGCCGACACGCCCTTCGGCACCTCTGCTAAGACGTCCCGCATGCGCGCTTCCGCCTTGGCTGCTGATGCCGGCTCAGAGCGGTGCACCTCGTTCCACTCCCACGCGCGCGTGAAGCCTGGAGAGACGCTCGCGAGGTTGTGATGGAACACCAGGTGGGCGCCGAGGGCTTCCCCCACCTCGACAGCGAGCGCCAGCTCCTGTCGAGACAGGTCCGAGAAATCGATCGGACACAGAACGATCTTCGGCCGCGCCATGCGGCACCTCCCCGATACGGCAGCATGTTCAAGTTTTCTGCCACGCCGTTGGAGGTGCGTGCTGCAGGCTTCACCGGCAATAGCTTCGAGCGTCCGACATGCCGCTGGGCACGCCGTTCCCGATTCTGCGAAGGCGGCGTCGCTAGCAGCCTGCTATGGCGGACTTGGAAGCCTGCAGCGACCCAACGGGGAGCGGGCCATAGAAATGACGTTGGCCGCAGGCCCTAGACCGCGGAGAGGAAGCGCTCCAGCGACGCTCCAAACGCGTCGGGATCTTCAAGAAATGCGGCGTGGCCGCCACGGAAGGTTTCAAGCCGCGCGTTCGGAAACCGCTCGATCGCCGGGCGGCAACGCTTCAGCTGATTGATCCGATCGCCCTTCGCCCACGTAAACAAGACCGGACAGGTGATGCGTGGCGCAAGGCCGCGAAGGTCTGCTTCGGCGGTGCCGAAGCTCTTCCACGCCTGGGCCAGCGGAGCAGCAACCTCACGCGCCGACGCGACGATGCGCGCCCGTTGTGCCGCAGCGCCCGGCTTGGGCAGCACGAGGCGATAGTAGGCAGCGAACGCGCGCGGGTACCATCGGGCCCCGTTCGCGCCGGCGGTGAAGAAACGGGCCATGACACGGGTCATCGGACCCGTTAGTGAATCGAATCGATCCAGACCGCCCGGGTTGGCGAGCACCAGTGCGCGCACGCGCGCCGGCTGTGCCGCCGCAACCCGCATGGCCGCGGCGCCACCGATGGAGTTGCCGAGCAGCACGGCCTGCTCGAGGCCCACTGCATCTAGGAAGCCCGCGAGCAGGTCCGCGTAGCGTGTCGCGCTGGCAGGAATGTGGTCGGCGCCGGAGTTGCCGTGTCCTGGCCAGTCTAGCGCCAAGACGCGCCAGCGTGTGCGCAGTCGTTCGCGCAACACCGCAAAGTCGCCGGCGCCGTGCGCGATCGCGTGCAAGCATACCAGCGCTGGTCCGACACCCTCATCGTCGTACGCCAAGTGGACACCATCGACGATGGCCTCCTTCCATGGCGGCTGCGTTCCCACCGCTGATCGTTGTGTCGTCATCGCTCGATCCTTCTCTTACTAGTGATAGATCTATCACTAGTGACGACGATGAATCAAGTGTGGTAGGAACCCGGCATGCCTCGACGCCAGGAGCGCGCAGCACCAGAGTCCCGACCGGCACGCGGCACGCCCGCGGCCACGCGCACCCGGTTGGTGGCTGCAGCCGCCGCCGTCTTCAACCGCGACGGCTATCACGGCACCGATTCGAACCGCATCGCACAGGCGGCGGGCTATGCACCCGGCACCTTCTACAAGCACTTCCCGGACAAGCAGGCCATTCTGCTGGCCGCCTATGAAGAGTGGGTCACGGCGGAGTGGGCAGCGGTCGAACGGGAGCTGCGGGCCGGCGGCAGCCCCGCAGCGGTGGCGCAGCGGATTGTCGATCTCATTCTCAGCTTGCACCGGCGGTGGCGCGGGCTGCGCAGCAGCCTGTTGGCGAGGGTGGCAACTGATCGCGCGGCGCGCTTGTTCTACCGCGGCCAGCGCCGACGGCAACTACAGATGCTGCGCCGGTTGCGCGCCGTGTTGCGTGGGCCGACGCACACGACCGCCGAGGACGCCGTTCTGCTGTTCACCTTGGAACGGACCTGCGACGCCGTGGCGAACGGCGAGCTGCGTGACTTGGGTCTGGCGGTCGCGCCCACTGTCGGCGTGCTGCGCGGCATCGTGCACCGCCACATCGCGTCGGTGAGGCCGCGGCGGTAACCTCCACGTCACCCCGTCACAGCAGCGGGAGTGAGTGCCGCACCGGCCTCGTCAAAGAGGTGAATGGTGTCTGGGTCGACGTGCAGGAAGATGGTCGTACCTTTGGAGAACTCATGCATCCCCTGCAAGCGTACAACGAGCCGCACCGCGTCTGCGCCGTCGTGCTCACCGACGCGCACATAGGCTAGCGTCTCGTGGCCCAGATACTCGACATGCTCGACGATCACCGTCACCGCGCCCTCGGTGTCCGATGTCAGTCGAAACGCCTCCGGTCGGACACCGGCGGTTCGCACGGCGCGGTCTCCGCGGTGCAACCGATCCACGGTTGGAATGCGCTGGCCGCCGAGACTGATGGCGCGGCTGCCGCTGGCGCTCGTCGACATGCTCGTAGGGAAGAGGTTCATCGGCGGGTTGCCGATGAAGCCGGCCACGAAGACATTTGCCGGCCGGTCGTAGAGCGCGCGCGGCGGTGCGATCTGCTGCAACACACCCTTGTCGAGCACCGCGACGCGATGGCCGAGCGTCATCGCCTCAACCTGGTCGTGGGTCACGTAGATCATCGTCGTCCGCGTGCGCTGCTGCAGCTCGCCGATCTCGGCGCGCACCTGCACGCGCAGCTTGGCGTCGAGGTTGGACAGCGGCTCGTCGAGCAAGAAGACCGCCGGCTCACGCACCAGAGCACGCCCCATGGCGACGCGCTGGCGTTGTCCGCCCGACAGCTGCTTCGGCAGCCGGTCCAGCAGGTGCGCGATGTCCAGCAGGCCCGCGGCCCATTCCACACGCCGCTGCATCTCGTCATGTGGCAGCTTGCGCATCTGCAGCGGGAACTCCAAGTTCCGGCGCACCGACATGAACGGATAGAGCGCATAGTCCTGGAAGACCATCGCCACGTTGCGTGCCTGCGACGACAAGTCATTGACCACACGATCGCCGATGCGGACCGTGCCGTGCGTCACCTCCTCCAGCCCAGCCAGTAGCCGCAACAGCGTCGACTTGCCGCAGCCGGACGGACCCACCAGCACGACGAGCTCGCCGTCGTCGATCCGCAGCGTGCAATCCGCGAGCCCTCGCGTTCCGCCGGGATAGATCTTCTCTACGTGCTCGAAGTCGACGCTCGCCATGGGCACGGTCCTTCAGTCGAAGAAGTCTTCACTGCCTATCATCGGTAGCGCCCTTTGCATGATGGGATCGGACGCAAAATGCTTTTGGATGCAATGGTCATTGAGCGAGTTCGCCAAGGCGATGAAGAGCATCGATTGATCGAGGGAGAGGTAGGTGTACGCCACGGTGCCGGTGAGCGGATCGACGGCATCGTAGAAGCCGTACTCGCCGTAGATCGCGTACTGCCGCGCGAGCGCACGCAGATTGGCCAGAGCCACTTCAGGGGACACCGCTAGTGCCAGCGCACTCGCGTGTGGGGTGATCGCGCCCGCCGCGTAGCCGCGCACACCGAGGATCTGCACACCGTACTCGCCGTAGCCGTCGCCCGATGGGGTCGCACTCGGTGAGAGGCCCCACGCCGGGTAGGCAAGCTCGGCGCTCGCGAAGCGCTGCTGCACCTCTGCGTGGGCGGCGTCATTGGCACCGAGGCTGCGTGGCGCGTACTGTTGCTCGTCGAGCAAGAGCATCGGCATCAGCGCTTCGAACATGCTGCCTCCCCACGACGGCACGTACCGCAACCCCTGCCACTCATAGTAGCCGGCGGTCACCTCGTGGCCGTGCACCTGCTTGAGGCGTGTGGCCTGTGGCGTCATCAGCTGGCCGCTACACTCGGCGGGAAAGGTGCGCACCATTTCAAACCACTGCGCTTCCGGCACGTCGCCTTTGCCGATGGCGACGAGACTGCCGAGGCGCGCTTCGGTGTACAACATGCCGTAGTCGTAGGGCGAGCGCTTGCCCACGTTCACATAGTAGCCGTGCGACATCCGCTGCGTGTCGCGATCGTAGAAGAAGCCGAAGTCGGTGCGCGCGATGAGACCGCTGCACACATCGGCGAGCGCCGGGAATGCCGTGCGCACGACCATGAGCCCGGCAGTCAGCCATGACGAGTCGACGAACGATACGAAGTTGCTCGTGCGCTCCAACGAGGTGGTGTCATAGAAGTTGAACAGAAAGCCGCGATAGGTTTCGAGCTGGCCGATTGTGTCGAGGAGGCGGCGTAGCCTGTCGATGGCTTCGGCTTCCGTGATGAGCTGCAGGTCACGCGCCGCCACGATGGCAACCAGACGCATGCCGATGTTGGTCCCGCTGGTGTAGTCGCCGATGCGCGCGGGCGGGACCGACACGGACCCGTCGGTGAAGTGCACGTTATCGATCGGCAGGCCGTTCTCTCGATCGCTCAGCGCGTCGAGGCCGCGCCACGTATCGAGTGCCAGCCGCCGCGCGAACGCCTGGTTGGTCGACGGCAAGGAGTCCTTCTCCACCACCAAGCTCCGCGGCCAACCAACGAGGCGCGCCTGAATGTGTGGAATCGCCGCCACCTCGCCGCCGAAGGTGTGTTCCCACGCCTTCTTCTTCACTGCCACCACGGGCTCGCTCACGATCGATGTCGCCGAGCTGCGCGCCGCGACGAGATCGACGGGGCAGCGGCTTGTCCGGCCGACGTGGGAGCACGCCATGGGCAGGCAGACCACGAGCGTGCCGAGCGCTGCGCTGACGATCCGCGCCCTCACGGTGTCAACGCTCGCTCACTGCAGCAGCACGTACGACCAGGTTTCGGTGAGCGCATTGCCCCCCTGGTCCAGAAAGGCACGCAGCTCGACCGGCGTCTTCTTCGGTCGTACTTGGAAGGTCAGCCGCCAGCCGCCGGTCGCCGGGTTCTTCACGACCTGCTGGTCCAACAGCTCGGCCGCTTCCTCCTTCGACGCCACGCTGATTACGCCGCGCAGCACCGTGTCGGCGGGCAGCGCGTCGAGCTCCTTGCCGGCGAAGTCGACGACAAACCGGTAGGCCCCCTCGGCCGTCCCGCGGTCGCGGCGCGTGGCGACCACACGTCCGCCGGGCGGCCGCGTCGAATCATCACCGTACCAGTCCAATGCATACGTGAAGGCGACCAGGTCGCCCGCCTTGGCCGGCTTGTCAGCTGCCCAGAAGGCGACAATGTTGTCGTTGGTATCCGACTTGGTCGGAATCTCCACCAGCTCGACGTTGCCGTCACCCCAGTCGCCGCGCGGCGTGACCCAGACGCTGGGTCGTTGCTCGGCGCGCGTTTCCAGATCTTGGTAGTGCTCGAAGTCACGATCGCGCTGGACGAGCCCGAAACCGCGCGGCTTGACCGTGTGCAAGCCGCTGACCTGCAGCGTGCGCGGGTTGTCGAGCGGGCGCCACAACCATTCGCCCGACTCGAAGCTCAGCAGCAAGCCATCCGAGTCATGTGCTTCCGGCCGGAAGTCTTCGAACTGCCGCGTCGTGTCCTCGCCGTGGAAGAACATGCTGGTGAGCGGAGCGATCCCGAGCTTCTGTACCGCCTGCCGTATGAACACGCGGCCTTCGACGGTCACGATCGTATGGTCGCCGGGCGCAACCGTGAAGCGATACGCGCCGGTGAGGCTCGGGCTATCGAGCAAGGCATAGATGGTCATCTCTTTCAAAGGCGGTGCGGGAGGCTCGTCTGTGGCCTTCGCTTTGGCCTTCTTCTTGGTGCCTTTTGGTGGCGGCTCCTTGGCGGCAGGCGATGGAGTCACCAGCCAGAACTCCTTGAAGTAGGGAAATTCCTCTCCCGACGGTTCGGCCGTATCGATTGCCAGCGCGCGGGCCGACAAACCAAACACCTCGTCCGTGCCGACCGCGCGGAAGTAGCTGGCGCCGAGAAAGACGATGACCTCGTCGTAGTAGTCTGTTTTCTTGAACGCCGCGTGGATGCGGAAGCCGGCGTAGCCCAGGTTCTGCGGCACCTTGCTGGCGAAATCGTTGTGGCCATAGTCGAACTGGCTGGGAGAGAACGGCACCGGGTGCACACCCTTGGCGTCGACGACGTTCATCGCGACGATACGGTTGTAGTAGAGGCCGGGGTGAAAGAACTGCACCTGAAACGCGAAGTGCTGATCCCGCCAGAGCGTGTATTCAGGACGGAAGCGTATGTCGCGCCACTGATCGTACGTGATCTTGGTCAGCCACTCCGGTACCTGCACCTTCGGGTCTTGGTACGGCGTCTTCGCGAGTTCCTGCGCCTTAGCCGTCACGTCTTGCATCTCGAACGCGACCGCGGCGCGGGTGTTCGCTTCCAGTCCCACGCACGCCGCTACCAGCAGCGCTGCCACGTATCGTCGGCGCGGTTGCGCCGCGAATCGTGAATGGTGAATGGTGAATGGTGAATTCAGAAGGGCGCCCACGCAACGCAGAAGGCGACCGCCAACAGCAGGCAGACTCGTGGGACCCAGTGTTCCGCGGGATGACACTGTCTGATCATTCACCATTCGAGGCTCGCCAAAGCCGACATTCACCATTCATCATTCGAGGCTCGATAGAGCCGGAAAGGTGACGCGGGTCAAGTGCACGGGCTATCGGGTACTGTCCTAAGTTCGGCCTAGCGATCAGCTGTCAGCCTTCAGCTCTCAGCCGGAGCCCTCTGGAAGGGCTGGAAGGACAGGCATTTCGAATTGTCTGGCTGACAGCTGATCGCTGATAGCTGACGGCTTAGGGCCGAATTAGGACAGCACCGACTATCGCCGAGCCGCGACGTTGGCCGACAGGTGTGGTAGAGCGTGCGGTCGATGACGCCGCTGCGCCGCCTGGGACCTGCGCTATTGCTGCTGTGCTGCCTAGGCTGCCGGAACGCGCCGGGTGCTCCCATCGTCGTCGAGTTCTGGGCAATGGGACGCGAAGGTGAGGTCGTCCAACGTCTGCTCACCGAGTTCGAACGGCAGACGCCCGGCATTCACGTCCGCGTCCAGCAGATCCCATGGAGTGCGGCGCACGAGAAGCTCCTCACGGCGTACGTCGGCGACGCCATGCCGGACATCTTTCAGCTGGGCAATACGTGGATCCCCGAGTTCGTCGCCTTGCACGCCATCGAGCCTCTCGATGACCGCGTCGCACGCTCGGCGGCGGTGCAGCCGGACGACTACTTTCCTGGCATTCTGGACACCAACGTCATCGACGGCGCGCTCTACGGCGTACCCTGGTACGTCGACACGCGTCTGCTCTTCTATCGCACCGACCTCCTCCAGCGAGCGGGCTCCGCTGCACCGCCGACTACATGGGATGCATGGCTCGACGCCATGATCCGCATCAAAGCGCGTGCGGGGAGCGACGACTACGCCATCCTCCTGCCGATGACCGAGTGGCAACCGCCGGTCATCTTGGCGCTCCAGTTGGGAGCGCAGTTGCTCCGCGACCATGATCAGTACGGCAACTTCCATAGCCCGGAGTTTCGGCGCGCGTTCGGTTTCTACCTCGACCTCTTCCGCCGGCAACTGACGCCGCGTGATGCCGACGCGCAGGTTGCCAATCTCTACCAAGACTTCGCTAACGGCTACTTCGCGTTCTACATCACCGGTCCGTGGAACATCGGCGAGTTTCAGCAGCGTCTGCCGGCGACGATGACGGACAAGTGGGCGACGGCACCGATGCCGGGTCCGGACGCTACCCAGCCTGGAGTGTCGACCGCGGGTGGCGCCAGCTTGGCGCTGTTCCGCGGCTCGCGGCATGCCGATGCGGCGTGGCAGGTGATCGAGTACCTCTCCGCGCCGGCACGGCAGGTGGAGTTCTACCGCTTGACCGGCGACTTGCCATCGCGCAAGACGGCGTGGACCATGCGGGATCTCATGCACGATCGCTACGCGCACGCATTCTGGCAGCAGTTACAGCACGTGCGTTCGACGCCGAAGATCCCTGAGTGGGAGCGCATCGCCGACAAGATCACCCAGTACGCCGAAGCCACGATCCGTGAGCGCATGGACATCGACGCGGCGCTCACGGCGCTCGACGGCGACGTCGACCGGCTCTTGGAGAAACGGCGCTGGCTGTTGCGCCGCGCGGCTGGAGACCGATGAACCGTCGCGTCAGTCCCGCCTACTGGTTCCTCGCTCCGGCGCTGTCCGTCATTATCGTCTTTTTCTTCGTGCCGGTTGCGGCCTCGGTGCTCTTGAGTCTCACCGATTTCGACATCTACGCGGTCGCCAGCAGCGCCAACTTGCGGTTCGTCGGCGCGGGTAACTACCTGCGCCTGCTCCACGAGCCACTTTTCTGGGTTGCGCTCAAGAACACCGTGTACTTCGTGCTCGTCGGCGGCCCGCTGTCGGTCGGCGTGTCGCTCGCGGCGGCGGCGCTGCTGTCGGCCAAGCTGGTGCGCTTCCGCGGCGTCTTGCGCACGATCTTCTTTCTGCCGGTCGTCACCACGCTCGTCGCCGTCGCAGTGGTCTTCCGCTACCTCTATCACCCGCGCTTCGGGTTGCTGAGCTACATCCTCTCACTCGTGGGCATCGGCCCGATCGACTGGCTCGGCGATCCCAACTGGGCGATGCCGGCAATCATCGTGATGGCGGTGTGGAAGAATTTCGGCTTCAACATGGTCATCTTCATCGCCGGGCTGCAGAGCATTCCTGACCGGCTCTATGAAGCCGCGAGCATCGACGGCGCCTCAACGTCGGCACAGTTCCGCTACGTGACCCTTCCCATGCTGGCGCCGACCTTTCTGTTCGTCGCGGTGATGACGATGATCGGCTACTTCCAGCTCTTCGCCGAGCCCTACGTCATGACGCAAGGCGGCCCGGCCCACAGCACGTTGAGCATCGTGTTGCTGATGTTCCAAGAAGGTTTCCGCTGGTGGAACATGGGGTACGCGGCGGCGGTGGCGTTCGTGTTGTTCGCCATCATCCTGGCGCTCACGCTGGTAGCCATGCGGCTGCGCCGCCAGGAGCCGGTGGCACGATGAAGCGTGCAGCCCACGCAGTGCTGCTCCACGCCGTGCTCGGTGGCGCGGCGGTGGTGACGCTGCTGCCGTTGCTGTGGATGCTGTCGGCCTCGTTCATGCCGACCGGTGAGGCGACCGCGTCACCGCCGCGGCTCTTTCCCAGCGCCGTGACGCTGGAGCACTATCGCGTATTGTTCACCCGGCTCAGCCTGGCGCGCTACGCCATCAACAGCGCCCTCCTCGCCATCTGCGTGACGCTGATCTCGCTGCTGCTCAACTCGATGGCCGGCTACGCCTTCGCCAAGTTTCGCTTCGGCGGACGCGACCGCATCTTTCAAACCCTGCTCGCTGCGCTGGTGATCCCCGGGCAGGTCGCTATGCTGCCGCTGTTCCTGATGCTGAAGGAGATGGGTGTGATCAATACCTACTGGGGTGTGATCATTCCCGGCATGGCGAGCGTCTTCGGCATCTTCCTGATCCGCCAGTATGCGCTCTCCATCCCCGACAGCCTGCTCGATGCGGCGCGCATCGACGGCGCCGGCGAGCTCCGCATCTATTGGTCTCTGGTCCTTCCCGCATGCGCGCCGATCCTGGTGACGTTGGCCATCTTCACCTTCATGGGGACCTGGAACGACTTCCTCTGGCCATTGATCGTGTTGACCGACGATCGCATGTACACGCTGCCGGTCGCGCTCGCCAATCTCGCCGGCGAGCACGTGCAGGACACCGAGCTGATGATGGCCGGAGCGGTGCTAACCGTGTTGCCGGTGGCGGTGGGCTTCGTGGCCCTACAGCGGTACTACATCGCGGGCATCTTGAGCGGCAGTCTCAAGGAGTAGCACCTCCCGACGGCATGCCCTTCTCTACATCGGACAGCTTCGCGCCGCTGCATGCGTGCGCGTACCCTCCTGTGTGGCGTGTCATCGGCGGCGTCCTTGTCGTCGTGAGTCGAGTAAGTTTGCCGCTGATCGGCGTTGGTACCGTCACGACGGACGGACCGGTGCCGCTGATCGTGTTGCTACGTGCGCTGCTCGTCTGCGCGCTGCTGCCGGCGCTGGCGGCCTGGCTCATCGAGCGCGCCTTCGCCGTGGACGTCGAGCTGCACGCAAGCGCGCTGGTGCTGCACGGCCGCGGTCTGCGTATGGAGATCCCGCGCACGGCAATCGCGGCGGTTGAGCCGTGGACAACGCCCCTGCCCGGCCCGGGCTTCGCGCTCCGTATGCAATCGGGCCGCCGCTTCCGCTACGGTCTGCAGGCAGCCGACCCGGCAGCACTGCTCTCGGGGCTCGCTGATGGCGGAGTCGACCCCGCGCGCGCAGCGGCGCGGCACGCAACGTTCGTCTATGCGCATGCAAAGCAGATCGCCGGACAATGGCGCTGGTATCACGTGCTCACCAAGTTCGTCGTGTTCGCGCTGCTACCGACGGCGGTGTGGTTCTACGCGCATCAGCACATCGCTTACGGCGGGCTGCTCGGCCAGTACTACCTCGAGGGACTCGGGCCATATCTCACGACGTTCATCGTCTCCTGGAGCCTGACGGCCATCTATCTGCTGCTCTACGCCAGCCTGTGGCGGGCAGCGGCAGAAGGCGTCGCGCTGCTCGCCGCCTGGATCGTGGCGAGACACGCACTGCGCGCGCGACGGGGCGTGGAGTTGACCTGCCGTCTCGCCTACTACGCCGGCGTTCCGCTGCTCGTGCTGTTGCCGTTTCTGCAATAGCGTAGTGCCGGTACCCGTAGTGGGCGGACATGAGAGGTGAAAACTGTGGAGATCAACGAAATAGTAAAAGAGGCTCGTAACTTTTCGAAACCCTTTCGGGTCACGGACGGCGCCGGCTTCCACCTCAAAGACGTCGACCCCGGCGACACGCTCGATCTCACGTCGGAGGATAAGCCGCGCGCCAAGGAAGCGCTCGCCATGGGCGTCGAAGCGCTCGCCACACTGCAAGACATGCTGTACGCACAAGACCGCTGGGCCGTGCTGCTCATCTTTCAGGCCATGGATGCGGCCGGGAAAGACGGCGCCATCAAGCACGTCATGTCCGGCGTCAACCCACAGGGCTGCCAGGTGTACTCCTTCAAGGTGCCGACCAGCGAGGACCTTGATCGCGATTACATGAGGCGCTGCACGAAGTGTCTGCCCGAGCGCGGTCGCATCGGCATCTTCAACCGCAGCTATTACGAGGAGACGCTCGTGGTGCGTGTCCATCCTGAGCTTCTGGAGAAGCAAAAAATCCCGCCGCAACTCATCACCAAGGACATCTGGAAGGAGCGCTTCCAGGACATTCGCAGTGTCGAGCGTTACCTGACACGCAACGGTGTGGTCGTTCGCAAGTTCTTCCTCCACGTCTCGAAGAAGGAGCAGAAGCGGCGCTTCCTCGAACGTCTGGAGAACCCCGAGAAGAACTGGAAGTTCTCGGCAAACGACGCGAAGGAGCGTGTGTTCTGGAACGACTACATGACGGCTTACGAGGACATGATTCAAGGTACCGCAACGAAGGATGCCCCGTGGTATGTCGTGCCTGCAGACAACAAGTGGTTCACTCGCGTCGTGGTAGCTGCCGCAGTCATCGATACGCTGCACTCACTCAACCTCCGCTACCCGAAGGTCGATAGGTCACAGTTGCGGGAGCTCGCCGCCGCGAAGCGCGCGTTGCTGGGTGGCAAGTAGCGTGGTGCAGACTACTTCGGCGCGGCGGAGGGATTTCCGGACGCACCTTCTGGCTCGCCGCCTCCCGGCACGATGCGATCGAGCACCTCGCGCCGCATGGGAAAGCGTGCGGGATGCCGCTCCTCCTCAGCGCGCCAGCCACCGCCGAGCGCGGCGTACAGTTGTACGACCGCGACCAACTGATTGAGGCGCGTCTGGGCCAGCGAGTTCTCAGCGGGGAAGAGCTGCTGCTGCGCTTCGAGCACTTCATAGTAGGTGGAGAGGCCGCCGGTGTAACGCAACGTCGCTAGACGCACGGATTCCTTCAGCGCCGCCACCTGCCGTTCAAACTGCACGCGTGCCTCGGCGTACTTCTGGCGCGCAACGAGTGTGTTCGACACTTCGCCAAGCGCGTTCAGCACCGTCTTCTCATAGGCCAGCTTTGTTTCCTCCCAGGAAGCGACACTGCCTTTGTAGCTGTAGTACAATCGTCCGCCTTGGAAGATCGGGCCCATCAGCGAGCCGCCGATCGCCCAGATGTTTCCCGGCCCTTTGACGATGTTTTCCAACTCAGTGCTTTGACCGCCGTAGAGCGTCGTCAGCCCGATGCGTGGCAGGAAATTCGCGATGGCCACGCCGACGAAGGCGTTCGACGCGACGATGTTCTGCTCGGCTTGCAACACGTCGGGACGCCGCTCGAGCAGCGACGCGGGCAAGCCAGCCGGCACGTCAGGCGGATAAACTTGGTCAATCAGCAGCGCGCCGCGCGTGATCGGCCCGGGGTTGCGTCCGAGCAGAATGGAGATCTGGTTTTCCTTGGCGACGATCTGCCGCTGCAGTTCCGGAATCGTCGCCGCCGTGGCTGCGAGGGCGGCGGCTGCCCGCGAGGTGGCCAGCTTGTTGCCAACGCCGCCGAGCCACTGTCGGGTGAAGAGGTCGAGGGTCTGTTGGAACGAGTCACGCGTGCGCTGCGCGATCTCGAGTTGCAGATCCAGCTCGCGCAACTCGAAATACGCCTGCGCCACGCCCGTGACTAACGAGAGGATCACGCCGCGCTGGACATCCTCGGTCGCGAACAGGTCGGCCAACGAAGCTTCGGTCGAGCGCCGGATGCGGCCCCAGATGTCGATCTCCCAGGCCATCTGGAAGGCGCCGAGGAACTGATTGCCGGTAACGTTGCCGTTGCCGAGCGGGTTGAAGAACCGTCCACGTTGCGCGCCACCCTCGTACGACGCCTGCGGCAAGAGATCCGCCCGCGTCACCCCAACGCTGTAGCGCGCCTGCTCGACGCGCGACGCGACGATGCGGATGTCGTAGCCGTTGGCCAGTGACTCTTGGATCAACGATTGGAGAACCGGGTCTTGGAAGACCTGCCACCAGGGAAGGTCGGCCAGCGAGGTCGCATCGACCGGCGCGGGCTCGGGGACCTCGCTGCGGTATGTGGGCGGCGTGTCGACTACCGGCCGCTTGTAGTTGGGTCCGATGGCGCAGCCTGCGAGGCATGAGACAACGAGGACGGCGACGGCAGTGACGGTCCGCGACAGATGTGCCCCGTGCGGATGGGTTCCCTCTCCCTCCGGGAGAGGGTCAGGGTGAGGGGATTTGATGTTCAGCTGCAAGGACACGGCAAGGTCGGGCGCATGAAACATACGGTGACGCATACGCGTCGAATATCTGATCCCCTCACCTAACCTCTCCCGGAGGGAGAGGGATGAAGAGAAGGAGGGCGTCCCGCTGTAGCGAAGCATCACCTTTCGCGTCTCCATCAGTGCGCTCCTGCCTTCGCGGCGTCCGCTGCGGGCTGCGGTGCCGGTGCGGGCGCATCACCCGTGCGGTGCGACAGGCGCTCGACGACGTAGAACGACACCGGGATGATGAAGATGGCGATCAGCGACGCGGCGATCATGCCGCCGATCACCGCGGTACCGAGGATCTGGCGCGACTGCGCGCCGGCGCCGGAGGCGATGACCAGCGGCACGACGCCGAGGATGAAGGCGAAGGCGGTCATCAGGATGGGACGTAGGCGGAGCCGCGCCCCGGCCAACGCCGCATCGACCAGCGGCGTGCCCTTCTCGTACTCGTCCTTGCAGAACTCGACGATCAGGATGGCGTTCTTGGCCGCCAACCCGATCAGCATCACCAAGCCGATCTGCGCATAGACGTCGTTGTCGAAGGCACGGAGCCAAAGCCCGACGAAGGCGCCGAGTACCGCGATGGGTACACCGAGCAGGACGCTGAACGGCAGCGACCAGCTTTCGTACTGCGCTGCCAGGATGAGAAACACCATGAGCAGCGAGAAGCCGAAGATGACACTCGGCGGCACGCCCTGCGCCGACGCATGTTCTTGGAACGACATACCCATGTAGTCGTAGCCCATCTCGCGCGGCTGGGTGGCGGCGAAGACTTCCTGCAGCGCCGCCATGACCTGCCCGGAACTAACGCCCGGTTTGGGTGAGGCGTTGATCTGCGCGGCGTTGAAGCCGTTGTAGTGCATGAGGAACTCGGGGCCGCTGGTCGTCTGCATGTCGACCACCGCCGACAGCGGCACCTGTTCCTGCTTGTCGTTCAGCACGTAGAACCGGCCGACGTTGTCCGCCTGCGTGCGCGCGGCGCCCTCCGCCTGCACGTACACCTGCCAGACGAAACCGAAGCGGTTGAAGTAGTTGACGAAGGCGCCGCCCATGAAGGTTTGGATCGTCTTGTACACGGCGCTCAGCGCGACGCCCTGCTTGAGCACCTTGTCGCGGTCGACGTGGGCGAACACCTGCGGCACGCTGGGGATGAACGTCGTCCACACCGTGGCGAGCTCCGGCCGCTTGCGCGCCGCGGCAAGGAACTCGTTGGTGTTCTTGGCCAGGAACTCGACGCCCTGTCCGGAGCGGTCTTCGAGCATGAAGGTCGCCCCGCCCGACGTGCCGACACCGGGAATGGCCGGCGGTGGAAAGGCGAACGCCTGCGCCTCCGGCAGCATGTAGAGCTTCTCGTTGATCTCGCGCATGATCACCGCCGCGGTCCGGCCTCCGCGCTCCGCCCACGGCGTCAGGGTGACGAAGTAGAAGCCGCTGTACGTCGTGTTGACGCCGCTCAGCAGACTGAAGCCAACGATGGTGTTGTACGTCTGCACGCCGGGCGTCTCCTTGAGGACCGCCTCGATCTTCTTGCAGACCGCGTCGGTGCGCTGCAGCGACGCCGCGTCGGGCAGTTGCGCGTTCATGTAGAAGTAGCCCTGGTCCTCCTCCGGCAGGAAGCTACCGGGCAAGCGTGAGCCGAACACGCCGGCGAGGGCGGCCATACCGGCGAGCAGTAGCATCGCCAAGCCGGACTTGCGGATGAGGTGGTGGCAGCCGTTGACGTAGCCGTCGGTCGCAGAGGCGAAGACTCGGTTGAACCAGCGGAAGAAGGCACCGAGCGGGCCGCGCGCCTCCTTCTTCGGGCGCAGCAGCAGCGCCGAGAGCGCCGGACTGAGGGACAGCGCGTTGAAGGCGGAGATGACCACCGACACCGCAATGGTGACCGCGAACTGCTGGTAGAGCCGGCCGGTGATGCCAGGGATGAAAGCGGTGGGGATGAACACCGCGGACAAGATCAGCGCGATCGCCACCACCGGACCGGAGACCTGCTCCATCGCCTTGAAGGCGGCGTCACGCGGTGACAGCCCCTGCTCGATGTGGTGCTCGACGGCCTCGACCACCACGATGGCATCGTCGACGACGAGGCCGATCGCCAGCACGAGACCGAAGAGCGACAGCGTATTGATGGAGAAGCCAAACAGCGGGAAGATCGCGAACGTGCCGACCAGCGAGACCGGCACTGCGAGCAACGGAATCAGCGTGGCGCGGAAGCCCTGCAGGAACACGAAGACGACGATGATGACCAGGATCAGCGCCTCGAACAAGGTGTGGACGATGTCGCTGATGCCCTCGGTGACCGCCAGCGTCGTGTCGAGCGACACCACGTAGTCGAGGTCGTCAGGGAAGCGCGTCTTCGCCTCCTCCATCAATGCCCGCGCCCGCTTCATTGTATCGATCGCGTTCGAGCCGGGTAGCTGGTAGACGGCGATGATCGCCGCTGGCGCGCCATTGAGGCGGCCGATCATGCTGTAGTTCTGCGCGCCGAGCTCGATGCGCGCCACGTCGCGCATGCGGACGACGGAGCCGTCGACGTTGGCGCGCACGACGACGTCACCGAATTCCTTCTCATTCGCGAGGCGCCCCTGGGCGCGCACCGAGTAGGTGAACTGCTGCCCCGGGGGCACCGGCTCGCCGCCGACCTGCCCGGCAGGATTCACCGTGTTCTGCTTCTGCAGCGCATCCAGGATCTCGCTCACCGTGATGCCGAGCTTGGACAGCGTGCTGGGGTCCACCCAGAAGCGCATGGCATAGTTCCCGGCGCCAAAGATCGATACCTGGCCGACGCCGGGTACGCGCGACATCGGGTTGTTGATGTTGATGAACCCATAGTTGGTGAGGAAGAGCGCGTCGTACGTGCCCTTCGGCGAGTAGAGCGAGAACAACGCTAGCGGACTGGTCGTCGATTTCTTGATGGTGACGCCGTACTGTTGCACGTCGAACGGGAGTTGCGACTGCGCCTGCGAGTAGCGCATCTGCACGAGGATCTGGTCGGTGTTCGGCACGCTGGTGACGTCGAAGTCGACCTTCAACGTCATCTGTCCGTTGCTGGCGTTGTAGGAATACATGTAGATCATGTCGTCCACGCCTTGCATCTGTTGCTCGATCGGCGTGGCGATCGAATCGGCAACGGTGTTGGCATCGGCGCCGACGTAGGTCGCCTGCAACTGGATCTCCGGCGGGGCGATGTCGGGGAACAGGGCAATGGGGAGCTGCACCATGGCGACGATCCCGACAATCACCATGATGATCGAGATGACCATCGCCACGATGGGCCGGTTGATGAAGAACTTTGCCATGCGCGCGAACCTCGCAGCGGGTCAGAAGGGGGCGACCGTCGGCGACGGCGCCAGGACCGGGGCTATGAAGGGTTTCGGCGCGACGCTCATGCCACCGCGCACCTTCTGCAAGCCCTCGACGACCACACGCTCAGCGGGCTTGACTCCTTCCAGGATGGCCCAGTCGAAGCCGGAACGCGGGCCGGTGGTGACGTTGCGGATCTCCACCTTGTTCTCCGTCGTCACGACCGCGACCTGCGTCGTCCCCTGGAAGTTCTGCACGGCAGCTTGGGGAACGACAAGGGCGTTCGGAAGGTTATCGATCACCGCCCGCACTTTGGCGTAGCCGCCGGGCCGCAGCACGTTGCCCGGGTTGGAGAACTGTCCCTCGATGGTCAGGGTACCAGTGCGCGGATCGACCTGCCGTCCAACCACCGACACGGTCCCGCGCTGCGGGAAGACCGTACCGTCGGCGAGGATGAGCTCGAGCGCGCCCTTCTTCGGATCCTGTTCACGATTGCGCCCCGCCTGCGTGCGCGAATAGCTCAGGTACTGTTGCTCGCTGATCGGGAAGACGACCTTGATCGGGTCAAGCTGCGACACCGTGGTCAGCTCGGCCGTTGGGTCGACGAGGTTACCGACCTGCGTGATGGCGACACCGGAGACCCCATCGATCGGCGAGGTCACTTTCGTCCAACCGAGATTCAGCTTCGCCTGCTCAACCGCCGCGCGCGCCGAGTCGACCTGCGCCTTGGCGGCGAGGTTCTGCTGGATCGCGTCGTCGAGCTCTTGCTGGCTGACCGCACCTTCCTTGGCGAGCGGTTTGTAGCGGGTCACATCTTGCTGGCTCTTGACTTGCGCCGCCTGGGCTCGTGCCAACTGGCCCTGCGCCTGATCGAGCTGGGCCTGGAACTCGCGGGGGTCGATCTGGAAGAGCAAATCGCCGGTGTGTACGACGTCGCCCTCTTTGTAGTTCTTGCTCAGGAGGTACCCCTTCACTTGCGGCCGGATGGTGGCGTTGATGAAGCCCGTCAGGGTTCCGATCCACTCTCCGTAGATCGGCACATTCTTCTGCACCACGTCGGTGACCAACACCTCCGGGGGCGGCGGGGCAGCTTGTTGCGGCTTCTGCCCGCACGCTGCAAGGGCGAGACACAGTGCCGCGGTGATACGGATCGCATTTCTGGGGGCTGCTGGGGTGATTCGGAAACCTCTCATGGGCAGCGCTCTCTCCTTTGCGGCGGCAGATCCGCCACTAGCGTTCTTCCTTTTACAGATTCCTTCGACCGAAACCAGGCTATCGGTGCGACCTGGGCACCGCACCTACAGGCCGTTGCGCCGCCGACGCTGACCGCGATACAAGTGCGCGCCGCATGATGCAAACGCGACGTCCTGGCAGACTGCTCTTCCTCGCCTTCGCCATACAGATCGCCCTCAAGCTCTGGCTCGTGCATCGCCATGAAATCGTGGCGTGCGACTATCCGTTTGACGATCCTTGGTACGTCACGGCCTCGACGAACTGGTATTGGTGGGGCACGTACGCGGACGGCGCCTTCATCCGGCCACCGGCGTATCCACTTTGGATCGCGCTGTCGCGCAGCATGGGACTTCCGCTGCGACTTTCGACGGAGTTCCTGCTCCTCGCTGCCGCAGGCGCGTTAGCGCTGTCCCTCTTGCGGGCCGGCCTGCCGAGAGTTGCTGCCGCACTGGTCTTTGGTCTGATCATCTTCCACCCCTTCAGCGTCGTCGTGAACGACTACGCGATGGCGGACTCGTTGTACGGGCCGATGCTGCTGCTCTCCATTGCGGGGATGATTGCCCTCCTCGCGCGACGCGGGCGACGGTCTCTCGCGATGTGGACCGGCCTGAGCCTCGTCGTCCTGTGGTACACGCGTCAGGAAAGCCCGCTGATCATTCTCTATATTGGTCTATTCGCCCTGGTCGCAGCGTGGGTGCGCGCCGGAGAGGGCGGGAACCCGCGGGCGATTGTGCGCGACGTGGGCGGGATCGTTCTACTGATGGCGTTCGTGGTTGGTGGAGGGACGTTCGCCGTGCGGACGATGAATTACGTTGCGTTCGGCGCCTTCGCGGACCACGAGCTGGTAATGCCGGGCTGCCTCGATGCGTATGGCGCGCTGCTCAGTATCATACCAGAGCAGCCGGTCCACTGGGTCCCGGTTACACACGAGTCACTGCAACGGGCCTATGCCGTGAGCCCCACGGCCCGTCAGCTGCAGCCCTATTTCGAGAGCCCCGAAAGCCGGAGGTGGGCACCCTTTGGGCGCCAGAACGTCACCAACGAAGACGAGATCGGCCAGTTGGCATGGGCGTTACGGATCGCAATCCGATCGGCCGGACACGGAAGCTCCGCCGCCGAAGCGGATACGTTCTGCGCACAGATCGCCGAGGAAATCGACACGGCATGCACGGGTGGACAACTCCGCTGCACGTACCCACTCCTCGGACCGCTCCGGCTCCTTCGCAGTCACCTGTCGGAGGTTCCTGCGTCACTGCGGACGGTGGGAAGGTTGCTCTTCTGGCACGGGGAAGCTTTCCAACCCAGATGCGCTGCGACGGTGCCGAGCACGGCGGTCGTCGATGTCTTTGACGTCGCGGCAAACCGGCGCACGGCGCTCGTGACCGCCGCTCTCGATGTCACAGGATGGGTCGTTGATTTTGCCGACCCACCCCGGGCCGTCTCGTTCCGCGATCCGCAGGGTCGCGTCGTCGCGTTCACGGATCGGCTGCGCGCGCGCCCCGATCTCGATGACGCGTTTCGTGCACGGCTTGCGGCACACCCGGAGCCACTCCTCGCAGCGTTCGATCTCAGCATTCCGCTGCCACTCGACCGCGACGCAGGGGGCGCGTTGATCGTCACTCTCCGGAGCGGCAGGGAAGTCGCGATCGAATATGGGGCTCTCCGCAGCATGGACCTCAAGCATCCTTTCACGGCGGGCGATGATGGCTCGGTCGAGTACGCGATCGAGCTTCGGCAGACCGTGCACCCGGAAGGGCAACAGATGGATGCCCGCGCCGTGTCGCACCTGCTGGGTTCCTACCACACCGGCGTCCTAGCGCTGAGTGTTGCGGGTCTGGCCGCACTACTGATTCTGGTTCCTGTGCGGCTGCGCCAGGCGGGGGACCGTGTGCTGTACGGGGCGGGGTTGCTCCTGCTCGGCATCACGGCATCGCGCGTCGCGCTCTTTGCCGTGTACGACGCAATCGTGTGGCCGGGAAACGACCCAAGATTCCTCTACCCAGTGGCGCACCTGTATCCGTGCGCGATGGTGGTACTCGTGTGTTGCGCCGTACGGGGCGTGGCGGCACGTAGCGCCAAATCCACGACCAGACCCGCCCGCCACCACAGCACAAAGAACTTGATTGACAAACCAAACAGACCTCGCGATGAAGGCCTATAGGGCAAACGGCGGGCAATCCCGTCGCCGCGACGAGCGACGCACGCGTCGACATCATCCTCGCCACACACGAGCGCCCGCACACCATCGGCTACGCGATCGACTCCGTGCTGCGACAGACGCACG
>JBGQHM010000008.1:0-41782 GCA_041497995.1 Binatia bacterium
ACCGCGGGGAGGCTCAGCGAGGTTCTGGCGAGATACGCTTCACGCTTCACGAACGACGCTCCTCTCGTCCCTCTCCACCATTCCATCCCGCAGGTGCACCGCGCGGCTGACGCGTGCCGCGATGCGCGGGTCGTGCGTGACGATGACGACGGTCTGGCCCCCGGCGTGGAGGTTCTCGATCAGGTCCATGATCGCGTTGCCCGTGGCGGTGTCGAGGTTGCCGGTGGGTTCGTCGGCCAGGATGACGGAGGGATGGTTGATTAAGGCGCGGGCGATGGCGATGCGTTGACGCTCGCCGCCGGAGAGCTCGTTCGGCCGATGGGCTGCACGACCTGCAAGCCCGACCCGGGCCAGCAGCTCGAGCGCGCGCTCGCGCCGCTGCCGGCGCGGCACACGCCGGTAGAGCATCGGCAGCTCGATGTTCTCGACGGCAGTCAGCCGGGGCAGCAGGTTGAACGTTTGGAAGACGAATCCGATGCGTTCGCCACGCAAGCCGGCGAGCGCGACATCGTCGAGCGCGTCGACGCGCCGGCCGTCGAACTCCAACGTGCCCGTCGTTGGGCGTGACAGGCAGCCGAGGATCTCCATCAGCGTCGTCTTGCCGGAGCCCGATGGGCCCATCACCCCCACGTAGTCGGCAGGCGCGATGTCGAGGTCGACGCCGTTCAGGGCGCGCACATCGACCTCGCCCATACGGTAGACCTTGGTGACGCCGCGCAGGCTGATCATCGACGTAAAGCGTCGCTCGTGAAGCGTATCTCGTGTGAGCCCTCAGGGACGAGCCACGCTTCACGCTTCACGAGATACGGTATTTCTGACGTCATTGCAATTTCACCACCTCGCCCTCTGCCAGGCCGTCGACAATCTCGACGCGATTGTGGTTGGAGACGCCGGTGTGGACCGGCCGCTGCGTGAGCCGCGGTCCCGAGGCGTGCCCGACGACTTCGACGAAGATGTCATTGCCCTTGTACAGGAGCGTTGCTTCGGGGACGATCAGCGCCTGGTCACGCACCTCCGACACGATGTCGGCGTCGGCGGACATGCGGGGCCACAACGCGTCGATGCCATCGAGCACCGTCACCTCGACCTTGAACGACGTGACATTATTCTTGCGGTCCCCGATCGATGCGATCTTGCGGACGCGGCCGGGGAACGTGCGGTCCGGGTACGTCTCGGTGCGGATGCGTGCGCCCATGCCGACTTGCACGTGGGCGATCTCGTTCTCATCGACGACGCCGAGCAAGTGCATCTGCGCGGTATCGGCGATCGTCATCAGCACCGTGCCTCCGGTGACCGAAGCCACCGACGCGATGGCCGCGCCCGGGTTGAGCTCGCGCTGCAACACGAGCCCATCGATCGGTGCGGTGATCGTCGCGTACGCGAGCTCCTGCTCGAGTCGTTCGAGCGTCGCGCGGGCGCGCTCTAGGCGGGCGTCGGCAGTCGCGTGGTCTGCACGGACGCCGTCGAGGACGTCCTTCGACTCGATCCCGCGCCGAAAGAGGTCCTCTTTGCGTTGGAGCTGGACGGCGGCGTGATCGCGTTCTACCTGCGCCTCGTGGACGACTGCGCGCGCTTCTCGGACCGCCGCTTCGAGCGTTTCGCGATCGATTTCGGCGACGACCTGTCCCACTGTCACCCGATCTCCGGCATCAACGTGGAACCGCTGGACGATGCCGCTTACTTTTGAACGTACCTCGACGAGGTGCTCGGGCTCGATCGTGCCCGAAGCGACGACGATCCGTTCCATCGTGCCGCGTTCGACGGTGGCGGTCGGGCCGATCGGCTCTTCGCGCTCACGCCAGCGGACAGCTGCGACGACGGCAATCGCCAGGGCGCCCGCCGCGACTCCAATGACTAGCCTACGACGCATGGTGCACTTCGCTGCGTAGCATGGGGCGGTGCGAGACGTCCATGGCAGATGACGGCTAGGCTCACACGTTCGTGCGAAGCAGACAGAGTGCCAGCCCGGGCCGCAACCGGGGGACTGCGTCTGACCTCGCGAGGTGCACGTGGTCTGCTGCGGCCGCCGCCATCAGGGCAGTGCACTTGAAGCGCTGCGGCCGTGTTGATAGCTGCTACACCCATGGACACAGCGCTGGTTTGCCCGGACAGATCGACGTCGTTCGATGCCCTCGCTGACCGCACCCTGGCAGGTGAAGTCGTGGAGCGGCACGAGGCGGTGGCGATTCTCACGGCATCTGACGACCAGCTCGTTGCGCTGTTACACGCCGCGTTCCGCGTGCGCGAGCACTACCATGGGCGGCGGGTCAAGGTGTGCCAGCTACGCAACGCGCGCAGCGGTCTGTGTCCCGAGGACTGTCACTACTGCTCGCAGTCAGCCATCTCCGACGCCGCGATCCCTCGCTATCGGCTCGACTCCGTGCCCGAGTTGCTGGCCGGCGCCCGGCGTGCGGTGGCGGCCGGCGCGCGACGCTACTGCATGGTGACCAGCGGCCGCGGTCCGAGCTCGAACGACATCGCCCGCTTCACCGCGGTGGCGCGGGCCATCAAGGCGGAGTTCCCCCACATCGAGCTGTGCGTCTCGCTCGGCATCATGGGCGAGGTGGAGGCACGCGAGCTGAAGGCGGCGGGCGTCGGCTGGGTGAACCACAACCTGAACACGAGCGAGCGCTTCCATCCGGAGATCTGTACGACGCACACGTATGAGGATCGGGTCAATACCGTGCGCAGTGTGCAGCGCGCTGGGCTACACACCTGCTGCGGCGGCATCATCGGTATGGGAGAGACGGACGACGACATCATCGATCTCGCCTTCGCCTTGCGAGACCTGCGGGTCGATTCACTGCCGCTCAACTTCCTCATTCCCATCGACGGCACGCCGTTCGACGACAAGCGCGAGCTGACGCCGGGGCGGTGCTTGCGCGCGTTGTGTCTGATGCGCTTCACCAACCCGCAGAGCGAGATTCGCATGGCGGGTGGACGCGAGGGGAACCTTGGGTGGTTTCAGGCGTTAGCGCTGTATCCGGCGAACTCGATCTTCGTCGATGGCTACCTCACCACACCAGGCCAAGCCGCCAGCGACGCGCACCAGATGATCGCCGACATGGGATTCGAGGTGGAGGCGCTGGAGTAAATGCGGATTGCGGAATGCGGATTGCGGATTTGAAGACCGTTTGCCCAATCCGCATTCCGCAATCCGCAATCCGCAATCACTTGTCCCTGGGTAGACCCAGCACGCGCTCGGCGATGATGTTGCGTTGAATCTCCGAGCTCCCGGCGGCGATCGTGCGGCCGCGCGAGTACAGCATGAGGTGCGGCCACTGGCCGCCGTCGGGGACGTGCGGCGAGCCCTTCACCAGCTGCGCATACGGGCCCTCCATGGTCAGCGCCGTTTCCAACATGCGTTGATACATCTCGCTCCAGAAGAGCTTCTCAACCGAGCCCTCCGGTCCGGGTACGCCGCCGCGTAGAGCCTTCGTCAGGCTGCGGTAGGCGGTGTACTTGATCGCGTCGCTCTCGATTACCGCTTGCGCCAGCTGCTGGCGGATGACCGGGTCGTCGCTGGCGCGCCGGCCGTTGCGCTGCCACGTGCCCGCAAACGCGATCATGTCGGTGAGCGCGATGCGCGACTGCAACTGCCGGCTGAAGGTGAGCGTGGCGCGCTCGTGCATCAGCGTGGTGATGGCGATCTCCCAGCCGCCGTTGATGTCGCCAATGACGTTGTGGCGTGGCACGCGCACGTCTTCGAAGAAGACTTCGTTGAAGTCCTCCTCGCCGCTGATTTGCTTGAGCGGCCGTACGGTCACGCCCGGACTGTGCATGTCGACGAGCAGAAAGGTGATGCCTTTGTGCTTCGGCGCGTCGGGATCCGTGCGCACCAACAGCATGCACCAGTCAGCGTAGCGCGCGAAGCTCGTCCACACCTTCTGGCCATTGACGACGAAGTCGTCGCCGTCGAGCACGGCGCGCGTCTTCAACGCCGCAAGATCCGATCCCGCATTCGGCTCTGAGAATCCCTGACACCAGATTTCCTCGGCCGAGAGAATGCTCTTGAGGTGGCGGCGCTTCTGCTCATCGGTGCCGTGAGCGATCAAGACGGGTCCGCCCATCGTGAGGCCGGCCAGGTTGATCAACAACGGCGTCTTGGCGCGAGCCATCTCTTCTTGGAAGATGATCTGCTCGATGAGCGTCGCGCCGCGCCCGCCGTATTCTTTCGGCCAGGCCACGCCGCACCAGCCGGCGTCGTACAGCATGCGTTGCCAGCGTTTGCCGTAGGTGACCCACTCGTCGATCCGCTCCGGCTCAGGGCCGGGCGGATGCTGTTCGAGCCAGCTGCGCAGCTCGGTGCGGAAACGCTCCTCTTGCGGCGAATAGGCGAGGTCCATGCGCGGCTCTTAGCCACGAGCAGGCCAAAATGAAAGACCGGCAGCACATCCCGAGTGGGCGCACTTGAATGAGTAGGGGACGAACGATAGGGTCTGGTGTACTCATCGGGTTCCGAGCGCCGATGACCTAAGGAGGATGAACCGTGGCCGATGTCCAGCAAGTGAGCGATGAGTCGTTCGATCGTGAAGTGTTGAAGGCGGACCTGCCGGTCCTGATCGACTTCTGGGCGCCGTGGTGCGGTCCCTGCAAAGCCATCGGGCCGGTCGTCGAGGAGCTCGCAAAGGAGTACGAGGGCAAGCTCAAGGTCGTGAAGATGAACGTCGACGACAATCCGCAGACACCATCCAAGTACGGCGTGCGTGGCATCCCCAACCTCATCCTCTTCAAAGGCGGCGAGGTGAAGGACCAGATCGTCGGCGCCGTGCCGAAGGCGCACCTGGTGAAGGCCGTCACGCA
This sequence comes from Binatia bacterium, assembly GCA_041497995.1. Taxonomy (GTDB): domain Bacteria; phylum Desulfobacterota; class Binatia; order HRBIN30; family HRBIN30; genus DATKMS01. The sequence goes on from JBGQHM010000008.1 coordinate 4,804, forward strand.
AGTGGTCTGAGCGTATGACAGACGCGCGATCTGCTTACAGCCCGGAGCGACCCATCGGGGAGCGGGCCACCGAAAGGGCGCTGGCCGCAGGCCCCAGGGAGGGATGAACCGTGGCGGATGTCCAGCAAGTGACCGATGCGTCGTTCGAGCGCGAGGTGCTCAAGGCCGACCTGCCTGTCCTCATCGACTTCTGGGCGCCGTGGTGCGCTCCCTGCAAGGCGATTGCGCCGGTCGTCGGGGAACTGGCGAAGGAGTACGCCGGCAAGCTCAAGGTCGTCAAGATGAACGTTGATGACAACCCGCACACGGCGGCAACATACGGCGTCCGCGGCATGCCAAACCTGATCCTCTTCAAGGGCGGCCAGGTGTGCGATCAGATCCTCGGCGCCGTGCCCAAAGCGCGCCTGGTGAAAGCAGTCACGCAGGTCGTCTAGAAGAATTGCGGATTGCGGATTGCGGATTGCGGATTGGAAGAGTCCAGTCCGCAATTGTGCGAAGCATCGATGCCGCGCGAACTCATCCTGGGCCCGACATCTCATTATTTCTACTCGCAGCGACTGAAGCTGCACTACGTCGATTGGGGCAACGCGGATAAGCCGCCGCTGTTGCTGATTCATGGCGGCCGTGATCACGCACGCAACTGGGACTGGGTCGCGGCGGCGCTGCGCCACGACTATCACATCATCGCTCCGGATTTGCGCGGCCACGGCGACTCGCAGTGGGCCCTCGGCGGCTCGTATGCCATGGTCGACTACGTGCTCGACGTGGTGCAGTTGCTCAAGGCGTTGCGGCTCTTTCCTATCACCATCATCGGTCATTCGCTCGGGGGCTCGATCGCCCTGCAGTACTGCGGTGTGTATCCGGATCGCGTGCGCAAGGTTGTGGCCATCGAGGGTCTCGGTCCGCCGCCGTCGATGCTGCGCGATACGCCGGCGCAGCAGCGGATGAACGTGTGGATTGGGGAGATGCAGGGATTGGCGCAGCGCCACCCGCACCGCTACCAGAGCCTCGACGAGGCGGTGGCGCGCATGCGCGACGCCAATCCGCAGCTCAGCCCCGAGCAGGCCCGTCACCTGACGATCCACGGCTCGTATCGCGACGAGGACGGCACCTACCTGTGGAAGTTCGACAACTACGTGCGCGCCGCCTCGCCGTATCTGTTCAACATGAAAGAGGCGCGTGAGATCTGGGGCCAGATCACCTGCCCGGTGTTGCTCGTGCGCGGCACAGACTCGTGGGCGTCAGATCCGGAGATCGACGGCCGTGCGACGGCGTTTCACAACTACAAGGCGATCAACATCGAGAAAGCCGGCCACTGGGTGCACCACGACCAGCTTGATGCGTTCTTGGAAGTGGTGCGCTCGTTCCTCACGGAGTGATTCAGCGGGTCACGGGCGACCGCCGTCACGGCGAGCAGAGCGTGGGTGGCACCGGGGCGCATGATAAGAAAGTTGCGGCGAGCGTGGTGTTCCGTTCGTCCCGAGCAGCATGGGCAGGCGCTTGGGCGCCCTCTGTCGGGAAGAAATTGGGCTACGGGGTACGCGGGCTGCCCCTCGATACGGCCCCTGAACAGATGGGGCCTACTCGGGGTGAGCGGGTTTGTTTGCCGATGTCCTACCACCCGTTCGCCCCGAGTGGCGGCCTTCCTTTGGCCGCCGTATCGAGGGGCGCATTCGAGCAGCGGCGGTTGTTTCTTAGGAGCCGCCCTCTTCTGGCGGCGTATCGAGGGACTTGCTAGGCGAGTATCATCAGTCGGCCGTTCTTCGCGTACATGCTGCAATGCGCCGATCAATCGTACTACGTCGGGCACACGGATGATCTGGAGCAGCGGATCCTTGAGCACCACGAAGGTGGGAAGTGTGCGTATACCGAGACGCGACGGCCTCTGCGGCTGATCTGGTCACAAGAGTTTGGCACTCGTGAAGAAGCTTTGGCAGCCGAACTTCGAATCAAGAACTGGAGCCGCGCCAAGAAACAGGCGTTGGCACGGGGCGACTTTGACGACCGGGTGTGCCGCCACGGCTGTCATTTTTGTGCTCATCGGGCCGCGCGCAGTGATGCCGGCCGGGGCTACGGGCCTGAGCAGCGGCGCGGGCTCGACCATGCAGCTCGGCGACGCGCCGCTGTCGCTGGGGTGCAACGATCTGCACATCGAGCCCGGTGGGACGCTCCAGGCCCAGGCGAGCACGATCGAGCTGGCGGGCAACTGGGACAATCGCGGCACGTTCGAGGCGGGCACCGGGACGGTGCTTTTGGATGACGGTTGTGGGGCGCCCGAGATCGCGAGCGTATTGGGGAGCAACACCTTCTTCGACCTGCGGATCATCACGAGCACCGGGAAGACGGTGCTGTTCGAAGCCGGAGTCACCCAGACGATCCTCGATGGCCTCACGTTGATGGGCACTCCGGGCAAGCGCCTGGTGATCCGCAGCACCATACCGGGCCAGCAGGCCTTCCTGAACCTGGTGTCGATGGCATCCCAGCTCATCGACTACATCAACGTGGCCGACAACGCGGCCACCGGACAGGTGCTGGTAATGAACCCGCCCGAAGCGGTGCATTCGATCGACGCGGGCAACACGACGCGCTGGTTCTTCGCGGGCAAACCGGCCGCCCCGGCACTGTCCCCGTGGGCGCTGGGGCTACTGTTCACGGGATTGAGTGCCGTCGGGCTGTGGCGCCTGCGGCGGCGCCAGGTCGGCTGAGCGCCGCGCGCACACGACAAGGAGGATTCGCAGATGGGAAGGAACTTGCCTGGTACGCTGCACCGCGCTGCGGTGCTCAGACTCGCGCTCGTGGCACTGGCCCTGCTGGGGTTCGGTGCTGCCGCGCGCGCCGACGACGTCAAGGTCCAGCCGAAGGTGGGCTCCGGCTTCGTGGTGACCAACAACACGGGGGCAGCGCAGCGGTTCAAGGTGCTCGAGAGCGGCGAGGTATTCCTCGGCGGACTCTCCCCAGTCCCCCCAGTCGAAGACCAACCGCTCTGCTACAACGCCACGACTGGGCAACTGGGTGGCTGTCCCGGGGCGCCGGGGGCGCTGGCGGGGCTGGTGGACAACGGGGACGGGACGGTGACCGACAACCAGACGGGGCTGATCTGGGAGAAGAAGACGGGTACTGTAGGGCCTCTCGTGGATTGCTCGACCACGACGTGCAGCAACCCGGACGACGTCAACAACGTGTACAAATGGAGCGCGAGTGGAACAGCACCCGACGGGGGCTTGTTCACGGACTTCTTGGAGCGGGTGAATGGGAAGCTGTGCGCGACAAGCACGTGCCCCGGCTTGAGCGGACACAGCGACTGGCGTGTACCGACGCTGTCGGAGTTGCAGACGATCGTGGACCTGTCCGCGACTGGGTGTGGAACGGGGAGCCCGTGCATCATGCCAGTTTTTGGTCCGACCGTGCCGAACGGCTACTGGTCGTCTGCTACCAGGGCGGGCAATCCGAACAGCGCTTGGGACGTCTTCTTCTTCGATGGCGACTCGCTCAACTTCGATAAGGCGGACGGCCTCTACGTCCGTGCAGTCCGTGGTGGCTTGTGATCCTTCGATACGCGGGCAAGAAGACGCCCGCTACTCAGGACGGTCGGTCATTTGAAACTTTAATCAACTTTAATCATTTGACCTTCTTTCCTGTTTGGGGGAGGGCGTGACCCTCCTCAAGCCGGGAAAGACGAGGGACGTTGGTTGCGAAGGTGTTGGAACCACGGTCCCTCGTCCGCACCCAACGTCCCTCGATGGTCTTCAGGCCGCCTTACTGTTCTCGGACGGCCGGATCAGAGACTCCGCGGGGATTCCGAGATCCTTGTGCAGGCGCCAGATCATCTTGAGCGTGAGCGGGCGTTTTCGGTTGAGCACCTCGTAGACGCGGTTCGGACGGCCGAGCATTGGTTCGAGGTCCTTCGCCGACAGACCTCGCTGCTCCATGACGAACTTGATGGCCGCGACCGGATCGGGCACATCCATCGGGAAGTGCTTACGCTCGTACGCTTCGACCAACGTCACCAGCACATCAAGGCGCTCACCTGCGGCAGTGTTGCGACGAGCCGCCATGAGAGTTTCGATCTCCTTGAGCGCCGCCCGGTAGGCGGCCTTGGTCCTGACAGGTGTGATCTCCATGGTGATTTCCTCCTCAGATCGTCTGCGCGTCAACCCGGTCGTACTGCGCATGCGTTCCGATGAATCGGATGTACACGACGCGATACGGGAAGTTGATCCAAACGACCAGACGGTACTTGTTGCCGGCGATGTTGAACACCACCCGGCCGTTCTTCAAGACACTGGCGCTGCCGAAGTGGGCTTTCACATCTGCCGGTGATGACCAATCGGCGTACAGCGTGTGTCGGTACCAGGCGAGCGTGGGCTCTTTCGCGTCCGAATACGCAGGGCGGCCCTCCCAGAACGCCTTGAGGGTGGAGAGCGCGATGACACGCATACGCAATCATGGTCCCAAGTTGGGACTAACGCAATTGGTGTGGGGCAAGCGGGCAGGGCTACGGCAAAGTTGTTGACGGAGGGTGGCGGCAGGGATTGCACCAAGCTGCCCCTCGATACACGGCGCAAAAAGACGGGCCGCTACTCGGGGCGAACGGTCTTCTGGTCTTGGTGAAGCCGAAAAACCCGTTCGAGCCGAGTGGCCGCCTTCTTCTGGCGGCGTATCGAGGCTCTGTCAGCGACTTTGCCGTGCCCCTGGGTAAGCGGACTGGGGACTTTCGTTGCGAAGGCGGGAACACGCGGGGCGGCCGATGCATTGGAGGATGCGCGGTTTGTTGTGAGCTTGCTCGACGCGTTTCCCCAGCAGGACTGAGCACGGCTCCTCAATGACCCGTGCCGTCGATTGTGGTACGGTGCGGCGCATGGCAAGTCCGGCAGAACGCCCTGTGACTCCCGTCGAAGCGTTCGACGAGAAGCAGTTCTACCTCGACGAGTTTCGGGGGCATACGTTGCTGTTCGCCATTCCCGCCGACGCGTTGGTGCGCGAAGCGGATTGCGAGCGGCTCGCTGCCGTGACCCGTGCCCTGCTCACCAACGACACGCGCGTCCTCCTCGTCGTGAGTTGTACCGACAGCGATCGTGGCGAACAGGTGCTGCGCCGCCTCCAGCGCCGTCTGGGTCCACTAATTTTTCGCGACGAGACCATGCCGCTCTTCCCGCAACGCGGGGCGCGCGCCAGCGCCTTCAGCCAGTTGGACGCAGATGCCTTCAGCACACCGGGGACTGCGACCGCAATACTCGGCAACATCTGGTTGGCGCTGCGGCGCGGGCCGTTGTTCGTCGGTGTCGTTGCGGACGCCAGCCTCGCGGCGGTCACGACGTTCGCCCAGGAGCTTGGGGCCCGTCTGCGCGTGCACAAGCTCGTGCTCATTGAGCCCGAGGGTGGGGTGACCGGCAGCGACGGCAAGCCGCTCTCCTTCATGGACGAGACGATGCTGGAAACGTTGCTGGCCACCGGCCAAGCCGAATGGGCAGGTCTCGGAACGCGCCGGGAGACGTTTACTGCGATCCGTGCGGCGCTGCTCGGCGGCGTGGCTTCCGTCAATCTGTGCTCGCTTGCCGGTGTCGCCCGCGAGCTCTTCACATACGAAGGCTCGGGCACCCTGTTCACGCTGCAAGACTACTGCACCGTCCAGCGTCTCGGCATCGACGACTTCGAAGAGGTCGAGCGACTCATCGAGCGCGGCCAGCGTGAAGGGATGCTGAAACCCCGGACGGCAGACGAAGTCGCCGCAATGCTGGTCAACGGCTACGGCGCCACGATTGGTGCACACCACCTCGCCGGCATCTGCGCGCTGACCACCGGGCCCTACACCGGCGCGCGTGCGGGAGAGATCGTCGGTCTGTATACGATCACACGTTTCAAGGGTGAGGGCGTAGGACCGCGTCTGGTTGCGCGCGTGCTCGCCGACGCACGTGCGGCCGGCCTCACTTACGTCTTCGCCTGTACCACTGAGGAGCGCGCCCAGGGATTCTTTGAACGCCAGGGGTTTCGCCGCGTCGGCCACGACCTGGTTCCCGCAGAGAAGTGGGCTGGCTACGATCTGCAGCGCAAGGCGGTCGTCGCCGTCTTCCGGTTTGATCTGCCGGCAGGCGCCAGCTAGAGAGCGGTCGTGCGCTCCATTTGGAAGTCTGCAAACTCTCGACTGTCTGTCGACTGCCGACGCCGGGCAGTACGTGGCCAATGATCATCGGCATCGACATCGGCGGCTCCACCACCGACGCCGTGCTTCTGGATGATCTGGTCCGCGTCGTCAGCGTCGAGGCGAATGATCCGATCGCCGCAGCCGCCGGTGCACTGGGCAAGCTGGTCAGCGACCTGCATCACCGCCTGAGCGACGTCACCGAGATCGCCGCGACCGGCGGTGGTGCGCGTTTGCTTGGTGACGACCTGCTCGGCGTGCCCGTGCGCAAAGTCTCGGAGATCATCGCTATCGGTGTGGGCGGTTCCACGCTGGCCGGCAAGCACGAAGCGCTGGTGGTCTCGATGGGCACCGGTACCGCGATGGTTTCGGTGAAGGGCGACGACATTCGACACGTGGGTGGCACAGGGGTCGGCGGTGGCACACTGCTGGGCCTCTCGAAGCACCTGCTCAACGTCGCGCGGCTCGAGACGCTTGAACAGCTGGCCGAGCGCGGCAACCTGTCGCGCATCGATCTCACGGTGGGCGACCTGGCCGGTGGCCCAGTCGGTCACTTGCCGGCCGATGCGACGGCGAGCAACTTCGGCAAGCTATCGTCCGACGTCACCCCGGAGGACAAGGCGCGCGCGCTCATCAACATGATCGCCGAGGTCATCGTCGTGCTGAGCGTCACGTCGGCGCGTGCCTGCGGTCTCAGCGACATCGTGCTGACCGGCAAGCTGGTCCGCGTGAAACCGTTCATCGAACGGGTCCAAGCAACCCGCCAGCTTTTCGAGCTGAACTTCATAGTCCCGCCGCACGCCGAATTTGCGACGGCGATTGGTGCCGCGCGCAGCGAGCATCGGTGAGGAGTAGACATGGCTCGAGCGTGTACTTTGGTCGGCGGTACTCTGGTTGCTCTCGGCGTGGTGGTAGCGCTCGTATTCTTGGTCGCGATTGCTCGCGACGATGCCTACGGCAGGGCGGAGATGGCTTCCCAGCGCAACGCGGGCAACGTGATGTACGAGGCCGAGTTCGGCGCCGCAAGGGTGCGCCGCGGTTTTCAGCTCGTCGGCGTGATTGGCGGCGTGTTGGTCGGGCTGAATGGTACGACTCTCTTGGGTCTCGGCGTCGTCGCCAATCGGCTCCGTCGCTCGGAACCCTGATCAGATCGCGCGGCACAGGGGAGCCGCACGGTCAACACGCCCACGTCGCTACTCACACAGGCTTGGAAACGATCAGCTTGCCTTGGACAGCAACGCGCCGCTACATGAACGGCAGGAGGAGCTTCCGATGGTCGTGTTCATCACCGGGGCATCAAGCGGGATTGGTGCGGCGACGGCACGCGCCTTCGCGCTCACGGGGACGCACTTGGTGCTCGCGGCGCGGCGCGCCGAGCGCCTGAGCACCCTCGCTGCGGAGTTGTCGGTGCCGACGCATCTCATCACACTCGACGTGCGCGACCGAGCCGCAGTCCATGCAGCCGTTACCGCGATTCCTGCGCCGTTCGCGACCATAGACGTGCTGGTGAACAACGCCGGGCTATCGCGCGGCTTCGAGCCGTTGCACGAAGGCTTGGAAGACGATTGGGACGAGATGATCGACACCAACGTCAAAGGCCTGTTGTATGTCACGCGCGCCGTGCTGCCGGGCATGGTGGCGCGTGGCTGCGGCCACGTCATCAACGTCGGCTCGGTCGCCGGGCACGAGACCTACCCGCGCGGCAATGTTTACTGCGCTAGCAAGGCTGCTGTGCGTACGCTGAACAAGGGCATGCGGCTCGATCTGCTGGGCACCGGCATCCGCGTCAGCACTGTCGATCCGGGACTCGTCCCCACCGAGTTCAGTGAGGTCCGCTTCCATGGTGACCGCGCTCGCGCCGCTACCGTGTACGAAAACACGCGGCCGCTGTCTGCCGCCGATGTCGCAGACACCATCGTGTGGTGTGCCAGCCGTCCACCGTCGGTCAATGTCGAGGAGGTGCTGCTGATGCCCACCGACCAAGCGGGAGCGGGACCAGGGCTCGTCCATCGGCGGCCGCTATCACCCGCCGAAGCGATCTCGACTGCACCGCTGGCGGAGCGCTGGCTGGCGGCGTGGAACGCGCATGACATCGAACGCATCCTGGAGCTGTATGCTGCCGACGCGCGGCACACCAGCAAGCGCGTGAAGCTGCTGGGCGGCGACGACGAAACGCTGCAGGGACGCGACGCGATCGCGGCATACTTCCGTCGCGGCTTGGAGCACTACCCCGCGCTACGATTCGAGCCGATGACCGTTTCCACCGGTCCACGAACCGTGGTGATCGAATACCGCCGCTATGGTGTGGATGCGGAGGAGCCGACGGTGGAGCTTCTCGAGGTGGGTGCCGACGGCTTGATCGTGTACTCGCGCGTCTACCACGCAAGCTGAGTCGGGAGAGCGCACAGCCGTGCGCTGCTACAATCCTCGCACGTCCTCACCCGCGGCCCGCGCGCGATCAAGGCGGGTCGCTTCGTCGCGCACGAGATGACGGCTCGCGAGGAAGAGACACAGCATCGCCAAGACGTTGGCCAGCAGCGCCACAAGCATCGCGCTGCGCAGACTGCCAACGGACACGCTGAGACGCCCGATGGTATACGGTCCGAGCGCCAAGCCGATGAACGTGACCACCAGCAGATACGCGGCGGAAGCGATGGCGCGCATGCGCGGCAGCACCAGGTCTTGCAGCGTCGACGCGCCGGGGCCAATCCACATGCTGCTGAGGATTCCGAGCGGCGCGTTGAGTACGTACGCCAGTGTGACGTTGTCGGTCAGCAGCATCCACACCAAGAAGGGGAGCGGCAGCAGGCCCGTCAGCATGCCGACGTAGAACCGCGCCGCCGGTGCGCGGTGGCGCCACCGATCGGACCAGACGCCCCCGAGGGTCACGCCAAGCCAGCCGGCAACCGCCGCCGTTCCACCCAAGACAAACCCGGCCTGAGCCTCACTGACGCCATGCACGCGAATGAAGAACGGCGGCACCCAGAAGCCAACGCCGTATCCCGTGAACGCGAGCAGCGAGAATCCCAGGGCGGCGTAGCGCAACGTCGGCGTCTGGAACACCAACGCGAAGGTTGGCCGATCGCGTAACGCCAGCGCTTGCGCCCACGACACGGTCGCATACAGGCCGATGCCCAGTGCAATCCATTGCGCGGGCGTCCCCAACATCGCAACGAGCCCTGCCGCAAGCGCCGCGATCATCCCCGCAGCGCAGAGATTCCCGAGCACCTGCCGGGCGCCGGCGCGGATCATGATGAGATGGAGGATGGTGAACGGCGGCAGCACCGCACGCAGCTCACGCCCGAACTCGCGGAACGGATGCGCGTGCATTCCCGGATCAATCAGCCCTTCGCTCTGGCCGCGCACCGGCTCGCGCAGCGTGCGCACCCACAGCGCCAGCAGCAGGCCGGGGAGTCCAACCGCCATGAAAGCCACTTGCCAGCCCCGCAAGCCGAACGGCGCTGCCGCACCGAAGGCCGCATCCCACCGATTGACGATCAGGCCGCCGACCCCCAGACCCAGGCCGGCGCCGATGTAGATGCCGCCCGAATACAGGCCCAACACGCTCGCCCGTTTGGACGGTGGAAAGTAGTCAGACAGCAACGAGTATGCTGCAGGGTTGGCGCTTGCTTCGCCGATGCCGACGCCGATGCGCGCCGCGGTCAGTTGCGCGAAGGTGCGTGCCAGCGCCGAGCTGGCGGTCATGACGCTCCACGCGGTCAGGCCCAGCGCGATGAGGCGCCGCCGGTCCCACACGTCTGCCAGCCGCCCGAGCGGCAGCCCGAAGAGCGCATAGAACACGGCGAAGGCGGTGCCGTACAGAAAGCCGATTTGCGCATCGCTCAGTCCGAGGTCTGCCTTGATGCGCTCGGCCAAGATGGAAAGAATCTGCCGGTCGAGGAAATTGAACACGTAGACCAGCGTGAGGATGGCAAGGACATAGCGCGGGTACCGCCCGCTCAGCGGTGCAGCCGCGGGTGCACCAGACTGCACGGGGTGCGAGGTCAGTCGAGCGTGACCTCTTTGAGATACCCCGCCATCTCCTCCGCAGTCGGCTTGAGCGGGGTGGTCTTCCCGGCCGCCATCTGTCCGATGCACTCGCCCGTGCTCAGTTGTGCGGGCGCCCCGGCACCGGTGCGCGGCCGCACCTCGATGTTTCCCTCGAGTGCGCAGATGGCATCGAGCTCCGTATCACCCCAGAGCACCGTGCCACGGACGCCGGCAACCGCCGTGGGCGTCCGGATCTCGTAGTTGGTTTGTCCGCCGAAGAATTTGACGATGGCGATCTTGAAGCGGCCGGCCAGCACCTGCAGTCGCACGGTTCGCCCGCCTGCATCGAGAACAAAATCGCTGACGTCGACACGGCTCTTGGGTCCGATCGCCAACACCGAGTCGTCGGCGAGGAGAATCTTGGCTTTCGATGTGGCGTCGGTTTCGATGACGTCGCCGGTGAACACGCTGGTGCCGCGCTTGAGCACCTCGGTCTTGCCGGCGCGTTGCAGCGTGGGTGCGCCGTTGACGCGCGCCACCAGGCCCGCTTCACCGGCTGCGGCAATCGAGGGATATGCAGTAGCAAAGAGCGCCAGCGCGACGACGCGTCGGCGCACGGCCGCTCGCATCGTCTCCTACTCTTTCCGCTTCAGCCGGTCGCGATTGGCGGCGATGAAGGCGCGGAGCTCCTCGGTCACGCCGAGCAGCTTCTCCCATTGCTCTTGGTAGAGCGTCACCGGGAAGCGGCCGAGTCCGTACACCGACACGGCGCCCTTCTCCGAAACCTTGAGCGACAGCGCACCGGGGCGCCGGCTGGCCTTGAGCGCCTCGTTTTCGGCGCGCAAGCGTTCCAACTCCTTCTGGGTCTCGTCGTCAGCCACGCGTGCTCTCCATTATGGCTGCAAAGCCGAGCGATCGTAGTAGAACCGCTCGCGTACGATCTTGCCGTTCTCGACTTCGTGGATGGCCACCTCGTTCAGCGTGGCCTGCTTGCCAGTTGAGAAAGTGACGTTGCCTTCCCACTCAATGATGATCGTGTTGCCCTCGACGCACACGCTGCGGGTCCGCCACGTGGACTGCGGCGCCATGGCGTGCCAGCCCGCGGCCTTCTGCCTGATGGCGTTGATGCCGACCATCGGCGGCTGTCCGGGCTCGATGGACTCGACGGTCGAAGCGTAGAGCGCGAATGCGCCTTCGTCGTCGTGTTTGATCGTGAGGTCGACGATGCGTTGTGCCAGCTCCCGTACCGGGTTGCGCGCCGGAGCGGCTGGAGCGCGCGTAGGACGTGACGCCTTCGCGGTCGCCGGCTTGCGTCGTGCTGGCTTCGCGGCCTTTGCGACGGCACGCATCTTCTTGGCCGGCTTCTTCTTTGCGCGCGCTGCTGCCGTCTTCTTGGTCGGTCGTTTCTTTGCCTTCGCCATGACACCCCTCCTGGTTGCGCGCGCTTATAGCACCATTTGTGGGATCACGTCACCACCCCTCGGCGATGGCGGGCTGGCTGTGGCAAACTTATGTCTAGCTGCCGAGGACCGTGATCGCGACGCTTACGGGAGCGCTGGTCAACCCCGTGGTGTCGGTTGCCGTCAGGGAGAATTCCCACATGTCTTGCCGGCAATGGGAAAAGGAACAGGTGAATCCCGGGTGCTGCAGGGAAATCGTAGTGCTCCCTGTCGGAGTTCCAAGAGTCCCGTGGCCGACCTGCGTGGTGAAGCCGTCGTCGCGTCGTGCCAGGATGTTCCAACTGATTGCGTTCGCGTCCGGGTCGGTGAAACTGAACTTCAGCTGGAGGGGCTCTCCGGCGGACACCGTGCACTGCGCAGCGCCATCGCACGTGAAACTCGTCACAACGGGCGCGCCCGGGTTTCCAGGAACCGGCGTGCGCGTTGCGGTCGGTGTGCCGGCGGGAAGCGCGGTGCGCGTAGGCGTGCGAACCCCGGGGCTGGTAGTCGGCGTCGCCGTCCCCTGGGCGCAGACACCCGGTCGAATCGACGTACTTCTCGTCGCGACGTTATTGCCTGGGTTCGGGTCGGCGGCGTAGTCGACCTGGAATGACGTGACTACGCCGGGGAACGCGGCAGTGCACACATTGACCCACAGCCGGAACGTGCTGGTCTTGCCGACGCGCAACGAGCGTTGCGTGACGCAATCGACCGATTGGCCGGAGGCGGAGCACGTCCAGTCCGCCCCGCGCTGCGAGGCGAGGCTCAGACCGTCCGGCAGGGTGACGTCGACGTGTATCGCATCGTCGGTCGTCTGGCTGCCACGATTCGCTACGGTCAGGGTATACCTCCCCAAAGCGCCAACTTTGAAGGAAGCGCCGGTGACTTTGATGCTCATGTCGGTGGGTGTGGCGGCGTGGCTGCCCGCGCTGGGGAGCAACATCGTGACAACGGTCATCGCCGAGATTTTGAGGACCTTGAAGACCAGATGGTGCATGACGGTCTCTCCCTTCGCCCCCTCATCACAAACTCGGTAAACCCGGTGATCCACGCCCCGCCTTCGGACTGCCGAGTACTGAAGAGTGTACCACGAAGTCACGGTGGTCTTGAAGAACCTAAATGGCGAGATCGGCGGCCGGGCCTTCGGAACAGGATACCCAGCGAATAGTGTCAGAACTGAGCTGGAGCGCCCGCAGCGTGTTCCTGCTGCGCGCGCGCCAGGTTGCTTTCGAACGCAGCACGGTAGGGGGCGTTGAGGGGAGCCAGCGCTAGCGCTTGGCTGTAATCGGCAATTGCACCCTCCAGGTCGCCTCGACCATGGCGAACTACGCCACGGTTATTGTACGTTCCGGAGTCCTTCGGATTGAGACGGAGCGCGGCGTCGAAATCGGCGAGCGCCCCATCGAGGTCGCCTTGCGATTGGCGCAGGCGGCCGCGGCCGGCGCGGGCGCGGGCATCCTGGGGGTCGACACGGAGTGCTGCTTCCACATCCGCCAGCGCCCCCGCGAAGTCGCCGCGCGCCTCACGCAGGCTGCCACGCGCGCTGTAGGCGCGGGCAAACTGCGGATCCAGCCGCAGGGCCGTCGTATAGTCGGCGAGCGCCGCGTCGCCGTTGCCAGCGGTACGCTGTACGTTGCCGCGGTTGTAGTACGCGATCACATGCCCGGCATCGAGCCGCAACGCTTGGTCGTAGTCGGCACGCGCGCCCTGCAGGTTCCCAGACGCCTCGCGCGCGCTGCCGCGGTTGACATAGGCGTCGGTGTAGGAGGGGTTCAGCCGGAGCGCGCGATCGTAGTCCTCAAGCGCACCGGTGACATCGCCGTTCGCCTGGCGCGCCACGCCGCGGTTGTTGTAGGCCTTGATGTACTCAGGACTGACTGCGATGGCTGCGCTGTAATCAGCGAGCGCGCCTTTGATGTCACCGCGCGCCTGGAGAATCGTACCGCGATTGTTGTGCGCAAAGCTGTTGGTGGGTTCGATTCCCAACACATGATTCCAGAGTGTCAGTGAATCCTTCCACACCTGCGTCTGTCGGTAGGTCAGCACGCCGAACACGGCGAGCGTGGCCGCCAAGGCCACCAGGAGCGCAGACGGCGTGCCGCTCCGCGTGTCGGCTCGCAGGAACCAGAGCTGATAGGTGCCCGCTGCTACCAGCACGGCCCATGGAAGACAGGGAAGATATGTATAGCGATCCGCCGCAATCTGCGGCCCGCTCTGCAACAGGCCGAGCACCGGCGAGACCATCACCGCGTAGCAGATCCACGCCAGCAGTGCCCAGGGGTACCGGCGTCGCCACCCGACCACGGCCGCTGTAATGCTGACCACGACCACCGCAGACACGACGTATCGCGGGCGGCTCAGGTCCAACGGCCGTTCCAGCTCATACAGTGGCGACAGCCCCGCGGGGACGATCGTCTTCCATAGATAGAAGCACAACCCGTAGGCCGCCTGCATCAACCGATCGAGCACGCCGTACTCAGCGAACGGCACCATGCCTTCGTGCCGTACACCGAAAACCGCCAATGCCGCCGCCCCGGCTGCGAGGACGACGTACGGGACCTTTTCGACCAACACCCCGGCGCGGTGTGCGCCGGTGAAGCGGCGCAGCGGGTAGACATCGAGCGCGAGCAGCACCACCGGTAGCGTGAGCCCCATCGCCTTGGAGAGCAGAGAGAGCGCGTACGCTACAACCGACAGGAAGAACCAGCGCCGCCACGCCGCCCCCGGTCGAACCTGTTGCATCCGGACGTACGCCCACACCGTGAGCAGGAGAAAGAAACTGCACAAGACCTCGCGCCGCTCCGTGGCCCAGGCGACCGGCTCGACGCGCAGCGGGTGCAGGGCGAAGAACAGCGCCCCAACGCCTGCCGCGCCGCGCAGCCACCGGAGGTTGGTGTCGGGCGCGGGGAACCACAGCGAGAGCAGCGCCACAATGAGCAGGTAGGCGAGCACTGCGTTGGCCGCGTGCAGGATGAGATTGACCAGATGGTATCCGACGGGGTCCATGCCCCAGATCACGTACACCAGACCGTGTGTCAGCCAGCTGAGCGGCTGGTAGTGACCCAAGTGAAACGTGGTGAACATCCACGCCAGGTGGGCCGGCGAGAGCCCCCGATAGTGCGGGTTCTCCGTCAGTGCCGCGTCGTCGTCAAAGGTGACGAAGCCGTTGTCGAGGACCGGATGGAAACACAGCACGACGAGGACGACGAGGAGCGCGGGAATGCCAAACCGCACGATCGGCGCCAGGTGTGAAGTGGCAGCAGGCAGAGGTTGACGTGTCACTGCGCGCATCACATAGGCGGCCGCGTGCCGGTCAGTCAACCAGTGAGGGCCGGCGCTCAGGGCGCTACGGCCGCGTGCCGGTGGTGCAGTTGATTGACGCGGTCCTGCTTCTTGTTTAGAGTCCCGCTATGAAGGTATTGGCATGACAGCCAAACGTATGTACGCTTCATTGTCGCAGTTACCGCGTGCAGGGCGTTTGGAAGGAATGGGCCGTAGCCGTCGCTACCGAAACCTGATGCCATCTTGTTTGCATGAAAGGAGATGAACAAATGCGCAACCCAAATCTTCGCTTGGACGATCTAGTCGCCCGCGGGCAAAAGGGCCACGAGGAATCCAAGCTCATGAATGTCAAGGTGCCGTCTAACGTGCTGGCACGGCTCGACCGTGTCGCTGCCACTCTTGGCACAACGAAAACAGAGGTGGTGATCGCCATCCTCAACGAGGGTCTTGAAACCTCTGAGCGGGAGCTGAAGGGTTGGAAGGCGCCTCCCAGGCCGGTGGTTCCCAAGGAGCGGCGCTGCACGATAAAAGCCTGTGAGCGCGAGAAGGTCGCCAAGGGACTGTGCGCCACGCACTATCAGGCGCAACGCCGCGCCGCAGGTGCGTAGGCACCCCACGGTTCATCAACCACCAAGGGCGGGCCTGGCGCTGCGCCACGGCCCGCCCTGATTCGAGGCGCCACGTTCCGCGTCTCATTCCCGCGCGTCCCTCTCCAAACGCCAGCGCGCAGTACGTCGATTCCCAGCCGCCCAGCCGATCGAGGGCCCCACGCAGAGCCCCCCCTGGTTAGTTGATGGAGAGTAGTGCTACGGTTAGCCCGCGTGCAGGGTTCATCGAGAGCCCTGCCTCGCAACACTGCGCACGGCCCCCGCTCCTCGCGGCACTCCTTGTGCGGCGAAGGAGGAATCGGATGAACGTGCGCTTTAAGAACGGCAGCGAGTTGCCGACGGGTTGGTATCCTGGTCAGCCTGTGCCCGGACAGACCGTGAACCTCAGTGCCGCGCAGGAGTGTCCGTTTGGCGCCGAATGCTATTCGTGTCGGATCGGACTCCACTGGCACCCAGGGTTTGAAACCCACCTGAAGCCACCCGTCGCGGACAGATAGCCAGCGGCATCCGTGAGTCGGCGAACGGCGTTGCAGTCAGTGCCGGCACCCATCCGAGGCCGGGCGGGGGCTGTCGCCGCTCAGCGTGATGGGTGGAATTGCCGCACGATGTCTTTGTGCAGGTAGCGCGTCGGGCGCGCGGCGTAGTGTTCGGGGCGGATGGTGTCCGGGTTGAGCCACTCGACCAAAGCAGCGTAGCCGAGGGTCTCCGAATCGTTGCTGAGATAGTGCGGTACGACGGCCATGATGTGGAAGTGCTCGTGAAGGTGGAAGGTGAGCGTGTGATCGACGATCTGGCCGTGCACGACGGCAACGACGTAGTCGGGCGCCTTCATCCGCTGGGCATGACTGTGGTAGTCGCGTAGCCGCGCCCCGCCGCGCATCCGGTGCAACTGCTTGCGCTGGGCGAGGTCCTTCTGGGCCTTGAGGAGCTTGTGACCGAGACCGTGTCCCTGCAGGGTTGGGTCGATGATGATCTCGACGCCGTACAGGGTGTGACCCTTCACGGGGTCGTGGTTGGTCAGCATCCCGTTTGCGGTGAACTCCTCCCAGCTGTCGAACATGTCGTAGTTGTCCCAATGGACGATGAGAGTGGACGACATACCGACGATGCGCTCGTCCTCACCGTGGACTGCCACAAACTGGCCGTCTGGAAAGACCCGCAGGTGCGACTCCAGTTGTTCAGGACTCCACGGCGTCGTTTCCGGGTACACCCGCCGGCACAGGTCGCCAATCCCATCGAAATCGCGCGGCTCCGTGTTTCGGGTGCGCACCTCTGATTCTTCACCGGCCATCGTTTCCGGTCATATATCACGTGTCTTGCCGCCTAGCCATCAGCACCCATCGGAGTCCAGAGGCGGCGCGGCGCCGCTTCGGTCAGTATGTTCGTATCTCCTAGTATGAGTGAATGTGGCGAGAGCAACCCCGGTGCCATGGAGGACGCGCCCTTTAGGGTCCAATGAGTCTCCGCTGCAGAGGGAAAGCGAGAGGCAGGAATTACACGAGAGGAGCAGGTATTACGTTCGAGTCATCGAAGCCGAGGGGGCACAATTGCACACAGGTTCTTGCTCCCGGCGCGTGGGCGCTCCGCGCCCGTGAGCTGCGCCCTTCATCGCAACTCCGCGCGGATGCGGAAGTAGACTGTAGATATTGTAAACTTTTCCCTCGCCGACGATTGCGGGACCGCACACCACCACGCTTCAGCGGCGTATGTGCATGGCACAGAACCCGCTCCGTGTGCGAGGCATGCAAGCGATACAGTTCGAAGAGTGGTTGAAACCCGAGACGATTCTGCCGGAGCAATTTCATCGCATGTGGTGCGGGTCGCGCCGGCACACACCGGAGCGCATGCTCCTCATCGCCATGCTCTGGCAGGCTGCGGATGATCTACGGCAGTACCGCGATAGCCGCCGGGCGCACAGCCGTCGGTTGTACCGCGAAGCCTATCGATGGGTGGTGTCTGATGATCGCAGCTGGCCGTACTCGTTTCTCAATGTCTGCGACGTTCTTGGCATCTCTGCGGCCGCGCTGCGCGCGCAGCTCATGGAGCCGGCAGAGCGCGCGGCTGCATAGTGAGCGGTGCAGTCTGACGCGTCGGGCTGTCGGACAGCGCCAGCACGCAGTGCACGTGTTGATGCCAGAGCGAACGTCAGGCGCGCAAGGCTACTGCCCTGCGAGGACGCTGGTAACCACCAGGTCACCGAGAAGCGGCACGTTGAGCGACGTGAAGGTGGTCGCGAGCGTTGCGCCGGCGAACGGATTCAGGGGGTCCGCACAGTTGAGCGGTTGGCCGGTAACGCTGAACGGTCCGATGTCGACCCCGTCAACGGCGTTGGCGTTGATGACCTCCCCAGTGACCACCCCGGTTGTGGTTGGCTCCGTAATCGGCAGGCCGCGTGCGAAGTACGGATCGTCATCGGTACAGAACTCTCCATCGTGACCGTAGGCGAGAGTTGTGCCGCTGCGCGTCCCCTGAATGAAACCAATTGCGAAGCTGTCGAAGACGAGCGCGGCGCCGGCGGGGGCCGGGCCTCCGCTGAAAGTAATCAGCGGAAGACTGAAGGGGGGACTGCTCCCCCCGGAATCCTGCGTGACGCTGACGTCGATATTCGCCAGCGCGCCCGCGGGGCACCCTACCCGTCCGGTCTGAGCATTCCCATCGCCCAGCACGAAGGCGCACGGCTTCTTGCCGTCACACACGTTGTCCCCTGCGGTGAATCCGAGCCAGCCGTAGCAGCCCGGCGACGAACCTTGTGTGGGACACGTGGCCGCGGAGCGTGACACATGCTGCTTTCATGCCCTAACGGTGGCCGGCTCACAGCTGCCGCACCATCGGCGGCCCACGGTTCTGGTATGTATGAGAAGCAGGCGTAATGTTCGGCGCACCCCCCTTGCTTCAGGGCGTGCCGCGCCCGATACTTGCAAAAGCAACTATTGCTCAACAAACCATATGGACAGGGATGAACCCATCGGCCTGCTAATCGGAGCCGTACGCCGCCGCATCAGGCAAGCCATCGACAGCCGTGTACGCCACTATCACCTGACGACGCAGCAGTTCTGGGTCCTGGTCACGATCTACGAGCATCCCGGGTTCTCGTTGGGGCAGCTCGCGGCACATCTACGCATGGATCTGCCAACGGCCTCGCGCGTGGTGTCGACGTTGATGAAACGGAAATTGGTGCAGGTCAAAGGCGACGCCGCGGACCGCCGCCGCGCGTGTCTCCATCTGAGAGCGCCGGGCACGGCACTAGGACACGAACTGCGCGACCTCGCAGCTGCGGTGCGGGCCGCGGTCGTGCAGGGGCTTAGCGCCGGAGAGCAAAAGGCCTTGCGCGGTGCCCTCCGGAAGATCGTCGCCAACATGGACCGACTGCAGAACGGCACCACGCCGTGACCACGAGATTGAGACTATGATGACAGACGAACGGACCCCGACCGCAATGGAACCGAACGTAGTGGCACTGCGTCAGGCTGCGGAGCAGACCGCTCAGACGACCGAAGTACGCCGCCGGCGCTGGCCCTGGTTCGTGATGACCGTGGTGCTGGTGTGCGCCGGATATGCGTGGCTGCAAAGGCCTGCGGCACAACTGGCTACAGCCGCCGGTCCGGGAGCGAAACCTAGTATGCCCCCCGTGCCTGTGCTGGTGGCGGCCGCGCGACAGGGAGACATGCCCGTGTTTCTGACCGGGCTCGGCTCGGTCACTGCCTTCAACACCGTCACCGTGAAGAGCCGGGTCGATGGCCAACTCATCAAGGTGGCGTTTCAGGAAGGCCAGTACGTGCACGAAGGTGACCTGCTCGCCGAAATCGATCCGCGCCCCTTCCAGGTGCAGTTGACGCAGGCCGAGGGCCAGCTCGCGCGCGATTCGGCGCAGCTGAAGGAGGCGAAGATCAACCTCGAGCGCTATCGCGACCTGCTCAAGGGCGACCTCATTGCCAAACAGCAGGTCGACGACCAAGCGGCAACCGTCGGCCAGAATGAAGGGACGGTCAAGCTGGACCAGGGAGCCATCGACAACGCCAAGCTGCAGCTGACGTACTCTCGGATCACCGCGCCCATCAGCGGCCGAATCGGTTTCCGACTGGTAGATGTCGGCAACATGGTCCACGCCAGCGACCAGACTGGGCTCCTGGTCATCACGCAGGTCCAGCCAATCGCCGTGCTCTTCACGCTGCCTGAAGACAATCTCCCGTCGATCCTGACGCAGTTGCACTCCGGCGAGCAGCTCCCCGTCGAAGCGTACGACCGCGCCGGACGCACGCGGCTCGCCACTGGTTCGCTGCTGACGGTCGACAATCAAATCGATCAAAGCACCGGCACCACGCGTATGAAGGCGGTCTTCGAGAATAAAGACAGTGCACTGTTCCCGAATCAGTTCGTCAACGTGCGCCTGCTCGTCGACATCAAGAAGGAAGCGGTGATCGTGCCCGTTGCGGCCGTGCAGCGTGGTCCCCAGGGAACGTTCGTGTACATCGTCAAGCCGGACCAGACGGTGGACGTCCGTCAAGTCACCGTTGGTCCTACGGCAGGCGGCGACGCGTCCATCGAGGCCGGCGTGTCCGCCGGCGAAACTGTCGTCGTTGACGGCGTGGATAAGCTGCGCGCCGGAAGCAAAGTGCAAGCGAAGAAACCGGAGGCGGACAGCGCTGGCAAGCCAACCGCATGAACCCGTCTCGCCTGTTCATCCTGCGACCGGTCGCGACGTCGCTGCTCATGGCGGCTCTGCTGCTGGCCGGCGTCGTCGCCTACCGCCAACTCCCGGTGTCCGCGCTACCGCAGGTTGACTACCCCACGATCCAAGTCCTCACGTTCTATCCGGGTGCGAGCCCGGACGTCATGGCGTCCTCGGTCACGGCGCCGCTCGAACGGCAGTTCGGGCAAATGCCCGGCCTCAACCAGATGATGTCCACGAGCTCGTTCGGCAGCTCGGTTATCACGCTGCAGTTTACGCTCGATCTCAACATCGACGTCGCGGAGCAGGAAGTGCAAGCGGCCATCAATGCCGCCGCAACGTATCTGCCGCGCGACCTGCCGAACCCACCTATCTACAGCAAGACGAATCCCGCCGATGCCCCCGTGCTCACGCTGGCGCTGACCTCCAACACCCTGCCGTTGTCGAAGGTCCAGGATCTTGCCGACACGCGCCTCGCGCAGAAGATCTCGCAGCTGCCGGGCGTGGGGCTGGTCACCCTCAGCGGCGGCCAGAAGCCGGCCGTCCGCATCCAAGCGAACCCTTCGGCCTTGGCCGCGTACGGGTTGAGCCTCGAAGACGTGCGCACCGCCATCGCGCAGGCGAACGTCAACCAAGCCAAGGGTAACTTTGACGGCGCCGACCGCGCCTACACGATCGGCGCCAACGACCAGCTACTGTCGAGCGACGACTACCGGCCCCTCGTCATCGCTTATCGCAACGGTGCGCCGGTCCGCGTCTCCGACATCGCCGACACGACGGACGACGCCGAGAACGTGAAGCAGGCGGCGTGGATGAACACCGTTCCCGCGGTGATCATGAACATCCAGCGACAGCCGGGCGCCAACATCATCGGCGTCGTCGATCGCATCGAGAGACTGCTGCCGCAACTCACGAGCTCCTTGCCGCCCGGAGTGCAGGTCACTGTGCTCACCGACCGCACCACGACGATCCGCGCTTCAGTCAGTGACGTGCAGTTCGAGCTCATGCTGACCGTGGCCCTTGTCGTCATGGTGCTCTTCCTGTTCCTGCGCAACCTGGCAGCGACTGTCATTCCCAGCATCGCCGTGCCGCTGTCGATCGTCGGCACGTTCGGCGTGATGTACCTGCTCGGGTACAGCTTGGACAACCTCTCGTTGATGGCCCTGACGATCTCGACCGGGTTCGTCGTCGACGATGCCATCGTCATGATCGAGAACATCTCCCGCTACATCGAAGAGGGAGAGTCGCCGCTGCAGGCCACCCTGAAGGGCTCGGAACAAATCGGCTTCACCATCGTCTCGCTGACGGTCTCGCTCATCGCCGTGCTGATCCCGCTGCTGTTCATGGGCGACATTGTCGGGCGCCTGTTTCGCGAGTTCGCCGTCACGTTGAGCGTGACCATTCTGGTCTCGGCCGTCGTCTCACTCACGTTGACGCCGATGATGTGCGCCAAGCTGCTGCATCACACGCCCGAGGCCAAGCGGGGCCGGTTCGATCGCGTCATGGAACACTTCTTCACCACCACGATTGCCCGCTACGGCGCGGGCCTGCGCTGGGTGCTCCAGCACCAGACGGCAACGCTGTGGGTGGCGATCGCCACACTGGTCGGCACGATCTTCCTCTACGTCATCGTACCGAAGGGCTTCTTCCCGGTGCAGGACACAGGGGTGATCCTCGGCGTGTCGGAGGCGCCGCAGACCGTGTCGTTCGCCGCCATGGCCGACCGCCAGCAGGACTTGGCCAAGGTGATCTTGCAAGACCCGGCGGTGCAGAGTCTGTCCTCGTTCATCGGCGTCGACGGCGTCAACACGACGCTCAACAGCGGGCGCATCCAGATCAACCTCAAGCCGCTCGAAGAGCGACGGATCAGCGCCAGCGACGTCATCCGCCGGATGCAGCCGCAGCTCGCCGCCGTGCAGGGCATCACGCTGTTCATGCAACCGGTCCAGGACCTCACTGTGGAGGATCGCATCAGCCGGACGCAGTATCAGTACAGCGTCGAGTGCGCCGATCCCATCGAGCTGCATGCTTGGACACCGCGGTTGTTGGAGAAACTGCAGACACTTCCAGAGCTGCGCGACGTGGCGAGCGACCAACAGAACGGCGGCCTGCAGGCATCACTGGTCATCGACCGCGACACCGCCTCACGTCTGGGCGTCACGCCGCAGATGATCGACGACACGCTCTACGACGCCTTCGGGCAGCGGCAGGTGTCGACCATCTTCACACAGCTGAACCAGTACCACGTCGTCCTCGAAGTGAAGCCCGGTTACCAGCAGAGCCCCGAATCGTTGAAGGACATCTACGTCCGTTCGGCGACCGGGGCGCAGGTCCCGCTGAGCACCTTCACACACCTCGAGCCGACGACCACTGCCCTCGCGGTGAACCATCAAGGCCAGTTTCCGTCGGTGACGCTGTCGTTCAACCTGGCACCCGGTGTGGCCTTGGGCGACGCGGTCATCGCGATTGAGGCCGCCGAGCGACAGATCGGGCTGCCCACCAGCATCCGCGCCAGCTTTCAGGGAACGGCGCAGGTGTTCCAGTCCTCGCTCGCGAACGAGCCGTGGCTGATCCTCGCCGCGCTGATCACCGTCTACATCGTGCTCGGCGTGCTGTACGAGAGTTACATCCACCCGCTGACGATTCTCTCAACGTTGCCCTCCGCCGGCGTCGGCGCGATCCTGGCGTTGCTGATCTGCCGCACCGACCTGAGCGTGATCGCGTTGATCGGCATCATCTTGTTGATCGGCATCGTGAAGAAGAACGCCATCATGATGATCGACTTCGCGCTCGAAGCCGAGCGCAAGGACGGCAAGCCGCCGCAGGAGGCGATCTACGAGGCCTGCCTGCTGCGCTTCCGGCCGATCATGATGACGACGATGGCGGCGTTGCTTGCCGGTTTACCGCTGGCGCTGGGAACGGGAACCGGCGCCGAGCTGCGCCGTCCGTTGGGCATCACGATCGTCGGCGGCTTGTTGCTCAGTCAGCTGCTCACGCTGTACACGACGCCGGTCATCTACCTCGCGTTCGACCGGCTCGCCAAACGGCTGGCGCAGTGGCGCGGCGGTGAGCCCGTCAGCGTGCCGGTGCCGATGGAGCAACAGTGAGCATCTCCGCGACCTTCATCAGGCGCCCGGTCGCGACATCGCTGCTGACCATCGCTCTCGCGCTGGCGGGTGCGATGGCATACCGCTTCTTGCCGGTGTCGCCGTTGCCGCAAGTGGAGTTTCCGACGATCCAAGTGAGTGCGGCGCTGCCCGGCGCCAGCCCGGAGACCATGGCGTCGTCGGTGGCGATGCCGCTCGAGCGGCAGTTCGGCCGCATCGCTGGAGTCACCGACATGACGTCGACGAGCTACCTCGGCTCGACGGGCATCGTGTTGCAGTTCGACTTGAGTCGGAACATCGACGCGGCGGCGCGCGACGTGCAAGCCGCGATCAATGCGGCGCGCGGCCAGCTGCCGTCCAACCTGCCGAACAACCCGCAGTACAGAAAGGTCAACCCGGCCGATGCGCCCATCGTCATCCTCGCGCTGACGTCCGAGACGGTCGAGATCCCCCGCATGTACGACGCGGCCGCCTCGATCCTGCAGCAGAAGCTCTCGCAGGTGGAGGGCGTCGGCCAGGTATTCGTCGGCGGCAGCTCGCTGCCCGCGGTCCGTGTCGATCTGAATCCCACGGTGCTGAACAACTACGGCATTGGCCTGGATCAAGTGCGCGTCGCTCTGAGCGCAGCGAACGCCAACCGACCGAAGGGGCAACTCGCGGACGCAACGACGGCCTGGGAGGTCAGCACAACCGACCAGCTCCTGAAGGCAGACCAATATCGCCCGCTGATCATCACCTATCGGAACGGAGCAGCGGTGCGACTGTCCGACGTCGCCGACGTGCACGACTCTGTCGAAGACGTGCGCGTCGCGGGACTGGCGAACGGCAAGCCGGCCGTGCTGGTGATCATCTTCCGCCAGCCTGGTGCCAACATCATCGCGACGGTCGAACGCGTGCTCGCCCTACTGCCGCAGCTGCAAGCGTCTATCCCGCAAGCCATTCAACTGACCGTGATGCTCGATCGCACGCCAACGATTCGCGCGTCCATCAACGACGTCCAAATCTCTCTCGTGGTCTCCATTGTCCTGGTGATCTTGGTCGTGTTCCTCTTCCTGCGCACGCTGTGGGCGACGGTCATTCCAGGCGTGGTCGTGCCGCTGTCGCTGATCGCGACGTTCGGCGCGATGTACCTGCTGGGCTACAGCATCGACAACCTCTCGCTGATGGCCATGACGATCTGCACCGGGTTTGTGGTGGACGATGCGATCGTCGTCATCGAGAACATCACGCGCTACCTGGAGCAGGGGCTCCGCCCGGTCGAGGCAGCGATCCGCGGGGCTCGCGAGATTGGCTTCACCGTTCTGTCGATGAGCGTCTCTCTGATCGCAGTGTTCATTCCGATCCTGCTGATGGGAGGGATCGTCGGACGCCTGTTTCGCGAGTTCGCGGTGGTGCTGTCGATTGCCGTCACCATCTCGCTCGTGGTGTCGCTGAGCACGACGCCGATGATGTGCGCGTTGTTCCTGAAGTCGCAGCATGAGCGCCGCCACGGGCGCATCTATCGCGCCAATGAACGCGCCTTCGATTGGCTCCTGCACGCCTATGAGACCAGCCTGTCATGGGTCCTGCGGCACCCGCGACTGACCCTGTTCGTGGCGGTCGCCACCGTGTGTCTGAACATCTACCTCTACACGATCGTCCCCAAGGGCTTCTTTCCCGAACAGGATACCGGGCGCTTGATGGGTGCCATCCAGGCCGACCAGGATACGTCCTTCCAGTCGTTCCGGCAGAAACTCGCTGAGTTCGAGCGCATCGTCCTGGAGGACCCGGCTGTGGATACCGTCGTCGGCATGACCGGGGGAAACCAGGGCGCGATGAACACCGGACGGATGTTCATCGCGTTGAAGCCGTTGGCCGTGCGCAAGATGAGCGCCCCGCAGGTCATGGCGCGGCTGCGCCCCAAGCTCGCCAGCGTGCCCGGCGCGAGTCTGTTTCTACAAGTCGTGCAGGACGTGCGCATCGGCGGACGCCTGAGTACGGCCGCGTATCAGTTCACACTGCAAGGCGACGACCTGAAGGAGCTGAACGACTGGGCGCCGCGCGTGCTCCGCAAGCTGCAGACGCTGCCGCAGCTCGTAGACGTCAGCAGCGATCAGCAGAATCGCGGCCTGGAAGCGTCGCTGGTCATCGACCGCGACACCGCGTCGCGGTTGGGCGTCACGCCGCAGATGATCGACGAGGCGCTCTACGACGCCTTCGGGCAGCGACAGGTGTCGACGATGTACACGCAGCTGAATCAGTACCACGTCGTCATGGGGGTCGCGCCGCAGTACTGGCAGAACCCGGAGACGCTGCGGGACATCTACGTCCGGTCGACGAAGGGTGTGCAGGTGCCGCTGAGCACGTTTACCCACTTTGCGCCGGCGACCACGGCGCTGGCCGTGAATCATCAAGGACAGTTTCCGGCCGTGACCCTCTCCTTCAACTTGGCGCCCGGCGTCGCGCTGGGCGATGCGGTGACCGCGATCACCGATGCCGAGCGCGAGATTGGCCTGCCCGCCAGCATCCGCGCCACCTTTCAAGGCACCGCGCAGGCCTTTCAGGCCTCGCTCGCCAACGAGCCGCTGTTGATCCTGGCCGCCTTGGTCACCGTCTACATCGTGCTGGGCATCCTCTATGAGAGCTACGTCCATCCGTTCACGATTCTCTCCACCCTGCCATCGGCCGGTGTTGGTGCGATTCTCGCGCTGCTGATCTGCCATACCGACCTGAGCGTGATCGCGTTGATCGGCATCATCCTGCTGATCGGCATCGTGAAGAAGAACGCGATCATGATGATCGACTTCGCGCTCGAAGCGGAACGCAAGGAAGGGAAGGGGCCAGAGGACGCGATCTACGAAGCCTGCGTGCTGCGCTTCCGGCCGATCATGATGACGACGATGGCTGCGTTGTTCGGTGCGCTGCCGCTGGCCCTCGGTGGTGGCACGGGCGCGGAGCTGCGCCAACCTCTCGGCATCACGATCGTCGGTGGCCTTATCGTCAGCCAACTGCTCACGCTGTACACTACCCCTGTGGTGTACCTGTACCTCGATCGGCTCCGCCTCTGGTTCCTCCGGTTGCGCGAGCGACGCCTTGGCCGATTGCTTCCAACAGTGCAGTAGGGATCTGAACAAGACTCAGAAGGACCATGCTCTCTGCGACTCAACGCGCCGGCGTGAGCTTCGCCTTGCGAGCCCGCCGTTGCAGCCCAAAGACTGCCCTCATCGTCCTCGCCGTCGTCACCGGCGGATGCATGGTGGGACCCGACTACCGCAAGCCGCCGGCGCCCGTAGCGGATCAGTGGCTCGTCACCGGTGCGCCGCGGGTTGAGACAGAAGCCGAGAGCCGAGACCGCTGGTGGCAAGTGTTCGGCGACCCAGCGCTCGACGCCCTGGTCGACGCTGCATACAAGCAGAACTTGACCCTGCAGGCGGCGGGACTGCGTGTCATCGAAGCGCAGGCGCGCCGCGGTATCGCCATCGGCGCACTTTTCCCGCAAACGCAGCAGGTCAGCGGCGCGTACACGCGGACGCGTTCGAGCCTCAACCGGCAATTCGTGGCCCCAGGAACCCGCGACTTCAATACGTATCAGGTTGGCTTTGACGCGGCGTGGGAGTTGGATTTCTGGGGCCGCTTCCGGCGTGCCATCGAGGCCTCCGACGCAGAGCTGCTCGCCGCAGTCGCGGACTACGACGATGTCCTGGTGAGCCTGGTCGCCGAGGTCGCCATCACGTACGTCAACGTGCGGGTTCTCGATCAGCGTCTCCTGCTGGCGCACGAGAACACCGGCCTGCAGCGCGACAGCCTCGACCTCGCACGCGTACGCTACGAGGCCGGCGGCACGTCGGAGCTCGACGTTCAACAAGCGACGACACTGCTCGAAGACACCGAGGCAGACATTCCCGAGATCGAGATTCAGCAACGCCAAGCCCTGGACTCGCTGAGTGTCTTACTGGGAATACCGCCAAGCAATCTCACCGACATTCTCCGCCAATCCTCGGGCATTCCCGCTCCACCACCGACGGTGGCGGTTGGGATTCCCGCTGATTTGCTGGAGCGCCGCCCCGATCTGCGGCGTGCTGAGCGCCAACTGGCGGCGCAGAGCGCGCGGATCGGTGTCGCCGTGTCGGATCTGTTGCCGCGCATTCAGCTTGCCGGCTCGGTCGGCCTTAGCGCCGAGCAGGCAGCGCAGCTCTTCGAGGGCGCTTCGTTCCAGGCCGTCGGTGGGCCGCAGTTCAATTGGCCGATTCTCAACTACGGACGCATCATCAATGCCGTCCGTGTTCAGGACGCGACGTTCCAGGAACAAGTCGCAACGTACGCCAACACCGTGCTGCGTGCGCAGCAGGAGGTTGAGGATGCCGTCGTAGGGTACCTGCGCGGCGCCGACGAGGTGGCGCACCTCGAGCGTAGCGTCGCCGCGGCGAATCGTGCCGTCGAGCTGTCACTCGTCCAGTATCGCGAAGGTGCGGCCGACTACACGCGCGTGCTCAACTCCGAGCAGTCGAAGATCACCGAGGACCGCCGCTTGACGACCAACCGTGGCCTGGTCACCGCGAACGTGATCGCGCTGTACAAGGCGTTGGGCGGCGGTTGGGAGCTGCGCGATGACAACAACTTCGTGCCGGCCGCTGCCAAGCAAGAGATGCGCGAGCGAACGTGGTGGGGTGGGATGCTGGACACCGAAAAGCAGAGCGACGACGTGAAGGCCGCAGAGTCGGGAACCGAAGGCGATCACGACCCGGGGTTCTTGCGGTGGCGGCGCTGGTGGCCAGAGTGGTAGCGGCACCGAGGGAGACCATGACACGACGTAACTGTTCCGTACTGACCCTTGCCATGCTCGTCGCCGCCTGCGGCGGCAACAAGTACGTGCCCCCGCCACCGTCGGAGGTCACGGTCGCACACCCCGTCGAGCGCGAGGTGACCACTTACAACGAGTTCAGCGGCCACACCGTGTCGGTGGCGGCGGTCGACATCCGCGCGCGCGTCGCCGGCTATCTGCAAAGCATCAACTTCACACCCGGCAGCGACGTCAAGGAGGGCGATCTGCTCTTCGTCATCGAACCCGATCTCTACCAAGCACGCGTCAACCAGGCGGAGGCCGACCTGGCGCGCATGGAGTCGCAGTACCAAGCGGCGGCAGAACAGCTGGCGATCACCGAGGCGATCTTCAAACGCAACGCCGGCAGCAAGACGGACCTGGTACAGAAGACGGAGGCGCGCGACACGGCCAAAGCTGCCGTCGCGCAGGCCCGCGCCACGCTCGCTGCCGCCAAGCTCGACCTTGCCTACACGCATATCCATTCGCCCATCAGCGGGCGTATCGACCGCAACTTGGTCGACATCGGGAACCTCGTCGGCTCCGGCGAAGCCACGGTGCTCACGTCCGTCGTGAAGGATGACCCGATCTACGCGTACTTCGATGTCAGCGAACGCGAGCTCCTCAGTTACCGCGAGCATCTACGGCGCGGTGAGACGGTATCGGGCGAAGGCGAGCGCTCGAAGGCATACCTGGGACTGGTGACGGAGGATGGGTTTCGGCACGAGGGCGAGGTCGACTACAGCAGCAATCGTGTCGATCCTTCGACCGGCACGATCGAGCTGCGCGCCGTCTTTCCAAACCGTGATCACGTTCTCGTTCCAGGGTTCTTCGTCCGCGTCCGCTTGCCGTTCACCCGTGGTGTGTCGCTGCTGGTGAAGGACGAAGCAGTGGGCGTCGACCAGGCTGGGCGTTACGTGTTGGTGGTGGATGACCAGAACGTCGTGCAGCACCGCCGCGTCAAGGTGGGCGCGCTCGACGGAGGTATGCGCGTCATCGAGGATGGCGTCACGCGCTACGATTGGGTAGTCGTCGACGGGTTGCAGCGCGCGCGGCCGGGCAGCGCGGTGAAGCCGAAGCAAGTCGCCGCCGCCGTTTCGCCGGAACCGCCGCAGGCGGAGACGGCTCCATGAGCCGCGATCGAGTGATCTGAGTAATCTAATGATCTCACGCTTCTTCATCGACCGGCCGATCTTCGCGAACGTCATCGCCATCATCACCATCATCTTCGGTCTGGTGACCCTGAACTCCCTGCCGGTGGAGCAGTATCCGCAGATCACGCCGCCGACCGTGCAAGTGTCCACGACGTACCCGGGTGCCAACGCGCAGGTCGTCTCCGACACAGTCGCTGCACCCATCGAGCAGCAGGTCAATGGCGTGGAGCACATGCTGTACATGTCGTCGGTCAGCGCCAGTGACGGCTCATACAAGCTGACGGTGACCTTCGACGTCGGCACCGATCTCGACATCGCGCAGGTGCTGGTGCAGAACCGCGTCGCCATCGCCCAGCCGCTCTTGCCGCAGGAGGTGCAGCGGCAGGGCATCACCACGAAGAAGCAATCGACGAACATCATCCTATTCGTCACGCTCACCTCCCCCGATGGACGCTACGACAGCCTCTATCTCAGCAACTACGCGACGCTGCGCATCCGCGACGAGCTCAGCCGCATCTACGGAGTCGGCGACGTCAACGTCTTGGGCGCCGGCCAGTACAGCATGCGCGTATGGCTCGACCCGCAGCAGCTCAAGGCGCGCAGTCTGACCACGGCCGAGGTGGTCGCTGCCATCCGCGAGCAGAATGTCCAGGTCACCGCCGGCCAACTCGGCGCACCACCGGCCCCGGACACGCAGGACTTCCAGCTAACGATCAACACGCTCGGCCGGCTCAGCGACGTCGCGCAGTTCGAGGGCATCATCGTGAAGAGCGACGGGATCCGCGTCACGCGGCTGCGCGATATCGCGAAGGTGGAGCTCGGCGGCCAGGTCTACGACATCTTTTTCCAGAAGAACGGTAAGCCGGCGGCGGGCATCGCGGTCTTCCAACTTCCCGGCGCCAATGCGCTCGAGGTGGCCGACCGGGTTCGCGCGATCATGGAGGGCCTGAAGCCGTCGTTCCCCGAAGGGCTCGCATACGAAATTCCATTCGACACCACGAAGTTCGTGCGGCAGGCCATCCACGAGGTGTACTGGACGCTCCTCGAAGCCGGCCTCCTGGTGCTCGTTGTCATCCTGCTCTTTCTGCAAGACTGGCGGGCTCTCCTGGTGCCGGCGACGACGGTGCCGGTGACCATCATCGGTGCCTTCGCCGGTCTGGCGCTCTTCGGCTTCACGGTGAATCTGCTCACGCTGTTCGGACTAGTGCTCGCCATCGGCATCGTGGTGGACGACGCCATCGTCATTGTCGAGAATGCGGCGCATCACATCGAGCAGGAGGGTCTCAGTCCTAAGGAAGCGGCCGGGAAAGCAATGGATGAAGTGACCGGTCCGATCATCGGCATCACCTTCGTGCTCATGGCGGTCTTCCTGCCGAGCGCGTTTCTCGGCGGCATCACGGGACAACTGTACCGGCAGTTCGCGCTCACCATCGCGATCACCGCGGTGATCAGCGCCATCAATGCGCTGACGCTGAAACCGGCGCAGTGCGCGTTGTGGCTGCGTCCGACGAGCGGCCGGCACAATGCGTTCTTCCGCGCGTTCAACCGCGTCTACGCACGCGCCGAGCAAGCGTACGCGCGCACGATCGGGTGGATGGTGGCGCGGCCGCGGCAGATGATGCTGGTGTTCGCCGCGCTGATTGCGGTCACCGCGTGGGGGTTTCGGGAACTGCCTACGGGCTTCTTGCCGGTCGAGGATCAAGGCTACGTCATCGCCGGCTTCCAGCTGCCCGACTCCGCGTCGCAGGCGCGTACGCGCCGGGTGATCGAGCAAGCCAACAAGATCATTTCTGAGCTGCCGGGCGTGGCCGATTGGAACACCATCGGTGGCAACTCCATCTTGGATGGCGCGACGGCATCGAATGCGGCGACGTTCTATATCGTGTTCAAGCCGTGGGAAGAGCGTACCGTGTCCGACCAGAGCCAAGACGCGATCCTGAGCGCTCTCCGCCGGCGGCTTGGGGAGATCCAAGGAGCGGCGTCCTTCGCGTTTGCCCCGCCCTCCATCCGCGGCCTCGGCGTGGCAGGTGGTTTCCAGTTGCAGGTCGAAGATCGGGGCGGCGTCGGCTTGCAGGCGTTGCAACAGATGGTCGAAGAGATGCTACACGACGGCAGCGCACAGAGTGGGCTGGCGTCGCTCAAGTCGACCTTTCGTGCCGGCGTGCCACAGCTGTTTGCCGACGTTGATCGGGTGAAGGTAAAGTCGCTCGGTATCCCGCTGACGAGCGTCTTCGACACGCTGCAGGCGTATCTGGGCTCGACCTACGTGAACGACTTCAACTTGTTCGGTCGCACGTACCAAGTACGCGTCCAGGCCGAGCCGGGCTTTCGGTTGACGCCTGCAGACATCATGCGCCTCGAGGTGCGCAACCCGCAGGGCCGGATGGTGCCGTTGGGCACGGTCGCCGACGTGCAGGACACCGTCGGTCCGCAGATCATCCCGCGCTACAACCTCTACCCGTCGGCGGCGATCAGCGGTGAGGCGGCGCAGGGCTACAGCTCGGGGCAGGCACTCTCGCTCATGGAGCAGATGGCAACGAACAAGCTGCCCCTCAGTATGGGCTACGAGTGGACGGGCATCTCGTATCAAGAAAAGAAGGTGGGTTCCGAGTCCTACCTGATCTTCGCGCTCGCGGTGCTGCTGGTGTTCCTGGTGCTGTCCGCTCTGTACGAAAGTTGGACCAACCCCGGTGCAGTGGTGTTCGTCGTGCCGCTCGCGCTCCTCGGCACCGTGATCGCGGTGGCAGTGCGTGGCATGGACAACAACGTCTATACGCAGATCGGCGTCGTCTTGCTGATCGCGCTGGCGAGCAAGAACGCCATCCTGATCGTCGAGTTCGCCCGCGAGCAACGCGCCCGCGGCCTCGGCGTCGCCGAAGCGGCGGTAGAGGCAGCGCGTCTACGCTTCCGTCCGATTCTCATGACGTCGTTCGCATTCATCCTCGGCGTGTACCCGCTCGTCATCGCCAAGGGCGCTGGTGCCGCCAGCCGGCGAGCCTTGGGAACCGCCGTCTTCGGTGGGATGATCACGTCGACGTTCCTCGCCGTGCTGTTCGTGCCCGTCTTCTACGTCGTTGCGCAGGGCGTGAGCGAGTCGTGGGCCAAGCGTGGCGCAGCTTCGAAAGACCAAGGCTAGTCACCCGACACGGCGTGCGGGGACGACGCTGCGCCCGCGGCCATGACGGTGTTCCGCCCCATCGACTTTGCGCTGAACAACGCCTGGTCGGCGACGGCCAGCAGGGTCTCCATATTCGCTGCGTCGTCGGGATAGGTCGCGACGCCGAAGCTTGCGCTCAAGCGGACCGCGAGGCCGATGTCGGCGAGAAAGACTTTCGCTCGGATCTGCGCTTGTAGTTCGTCGGCCACTGCCATTGCCCGCGTCTTGGTCGAGCCGGGCAGCACGATGACGAACTCGTCGCCGGCATAGGCAACGGCGAATTCCGGCTCGCGGATACTCGTCTGCATGACCTGTGCGACCTGTTGGATCGTGCGGCTGCCGTTGAGGTGGCCGTACGTGTCGACGACCTGCTTGAAACGGTCGAGATCCACGAAGATCAGTGAGCACGGCGCGCCATCGGCGGCGAGAAGTGCGCCAAGCTTCTCGTAGAGATAGCGCGTGTTGAACAGCCCCGTGAGGTTGTCGTGCTCGGAGAGAAAGCGGAAGCGTTCCTCGCTGGCGCGCAGCGCCTCCTCGGCTTGCTTGCGCTCGGTGATGTCGATCAACGCAGTCACGACGCGCGACAGCGTCGTCTCGAAGCCGGGGACGACGGTGGTGCATGCCAGGACATTGCGCTGATTGCCGCGCAACGTGTGAATCGTGGCCTCGCGTTGCTGCGACGCAATCTGTCCGGTCGCCAGGTCCGCCATGACGCGGCGCACGAGGCTGATGAAGTGGGTGCGGTCGGCGATGTACGGAAAGGCGTCGAGGATCGCCGTGTCGTCGGTTTCGAACAGCGCTCTCGCGGCGGCGTTCACGTCCGTGACTTTGACCATCGCCAGATAGGTCGCGACGACATCTGGATGCGCCTCCAAGTGCGCTTCGATGTCGGTGACGCCGCCGGCCTGGAGCGCATCGAGGTGCGCCTTCAATGCCGAGACGTCGCGCTCGACCAACGCGATCGGCGTCGATTGAAAGAGGATGCGGTAGCGCTGCTCGCTGTCACGGAGTGCTTCCTCGGCGCGCTTGCGTTCGCTGGTGTCGATGCCGATCGAGAGCAACTCGCGCACCCGTCCGGCGCCGTCGTGCAGCGTGCGATTGCGCCAGGTAACCCACACACGCTCGCCGCTGCGGCGCATGTTCTCGTTCTCGTTGTTGACGTAGCGGTCGGGATACTGCAGTAGCTCGGCGATCATCTGCGCCAAGTCGCGGCCGGACGATTCGGTTTCCGGGACAATCGTGCCGACCACCGAGCGGCCGACCAGCTCGTCGTGACGATAGCCGAAGAACTCCAAGCCGTAGTCGTTCAGGAACGTCACCCGCCCCTGCAGGTCCCACCGCAGCACGATCGTGTTCGCGCTCTGCACGAGCTCGCGGTAGCTGATCTCGTCAGGGTCTTGCCCGCGGGTGTCGTCGCTCATAAGCACCTTACTAAACTCGCTATTCAAACTGGGTGGAGACGTGGACGCAAGGGGACCCGGGGCAGCGTTTGCCAGGGGGGACATTGTCGCAGTGCGTCAGATGCGGTTTACTCTCTCCGGCACGGCGGCGAGTAGACAGGAGAGCGGCATGAAGATGCACCAGGTGGTTCTCATTCCCGGCGACGGCATTGGCCCGGAGGTGACGGCAGCGGTCAAGCGCGTGCTGGCGGCGGCGCACGCGCCGGTCGAGTGGATCGAGTGTCAGGCCGGGCTGGCGGCGCTCGCAACCGGCCGTGATGTCTTGCCTCAGGAGACCGTCGACGCGATCGAGCGCTACCACTTCGCCCTGAAGGGCCCGTGCACGACGCCGGTGGGTGAGGGCTTCACCTCCGTCAACGTCGCGCTGCGCAAACGCCTGACCCTCTACGCGGCGGTGCGACCGGTGCGCAATCTCGCCGGCGTCCCGACGCGCTTCAGCGGCGTCGACCTGATTATCGTGCGCGAAAATACCGAAGGCTTATACAGCGGCATCGAGAACCAGATCACGGACGACGCCGTGATGAGCATGAAGGTCGCGACGCGCACGGCGTGCAACCGCATCGCCCACTGGGCCTTCCGCTTCGCCACACGGCGCCGGCGCCGCAAGATCACTGTCTTTCACAAGGCCAACATCATGAAGATGACCGATGGCCTCTTCCTGGAAACGGCGCGGCGCGTACACACGCTCGACTACCCCAACATCGAGTATCAGGAGCTGATCATCGACGCGGGTTGCATGAAGCTGGTGCAGGACCCGACGCAGTTCGACGTCCTCCTGCTCGAGAACCTCTACGGCGACGTCGTCAGCGACCTGTGTGCCGGATTGGTCGGCGGCCTTGGTGTCGTGCCGGGCGCGAACTACGGGGAACAACATGCGGTGTTCGAGGCGGTGCACGGCTCGGCGCCGGACATCGCCGGCAAAGGGATCGCGAATCCGCTCGCCCTGTTGATGTCCGCCGTCATGCTCCTCAACCATCTCACCGAAGAGCTGAGTGACGATTCCGCCAGTGCGGTGGCGCAGCGCATCAAGGCAGCGTACGATCGCGCCCTCGAAGAAGGCAGGAAGACGCGCGACCTGGGCGGTGACCTCAGCACTGAAGAATTCGCCGATGCCGTTATCGAACGCTTGGGCTGAGCGCGCCGGTCGCGGGAGGATGTTGGATGCCCGATGCTAGTGGAGTCGCGCCATCACGCACGCCGCGCAGTCCCCTGTTGGCGGCCTTTCTCTCAGGCGTCTTTCCCGGCCTGGGCCAGCTGTACAACCGCGAACGACGCAAGGGGCTGCTGTTCTTCGCCGTCGGTGCCGTCACGGCCTTCGGGCCGTTCAATCCGCTCGACATCGACATCGACCTGAACGATCCGGGGGTAGGACTGCGCAAAGTGCTGTTGGCTTCGCTGCCGTTTCTCGTGGTCGCGACCTGGTCGGTCGTTGACGCCTACCGGACTGCACAACGCACGCGCCCCTGAGCTCTTGCAAACGATGCGATTCTGCTCTCCTCTGCGCACGGGAGGGATCGACGATGTCCGCTAAGACCGCACGACCGTTTACGCCACGCGAAGAGAAAGTCGGCAGCGCCGTGATCAAGGTCATGTCGCGGTTGAACGCCTGGGTCTACCGCGTCAGCGGCGGCCGGCTCACCGGCCGCTTTCCGGGGGGTGCCCCGGTCCTGCTGCTGACCACCATCGGTCGCAAGTCAGGCCAGCCGCAGACCGCGCCGCTGCTGTACCTCATGGATGGCGACAACTACATCGTCGTCGCCTCCAAAGGCGGCATGGCGCACCACCCGCTGTGGTTCAAAAACCTCGAAGCAAACCCACGCGTCGAGGTCGAAGTGGGTAGTCGCAAGCTGCCCGCCACGGCACGCCGTGCGAGCGACGACGAGAAAGCCGTGCTCTGGCCACGGCTGGTGAAGATGTATTCAAGCTACGCCGACTACCAGGCCCGCACGTCGCGCGACATCCCGGTCGTCATCCTGACGCCGGGGTGACGCTGATGAGAACAGGGAGCGATTCTCTCCCACGACCCGCGACAGTGCGCACCCTTCGTGATAGGGGATCGGCAGCGAGGAAAAGATGGACGCGAAGCGGATGCTTGAAGACATGGCTGACCTCGAATCGCGGATCGCGATGATCTACGAGCGCTTCGCAGCGCAGTTCCATGACGCTGCAGACGTGAGCGATCTGTGGGCGAGCATGAGTCGCGAAGAGGTGCATCACGCCGACCTCCTCAGTCACGCCGCCGGCGTCACCGGACACGCGCCGGTCGACCCGTCGCTCGTCGAGCATGTCGGCAAGCTGCAATCCGTGGTCGTACGGTACGAAGGCGAACAAGTGAAGATTGTCCATCTCCAGGATGCTCTGGAGGCGACAATCAACCTAGAGGAAGCCGAAGAAGACCATCTGCACGCCCACCTGATTCAACTCGGCGACGCGGCCCGAGCGCTGGTGGACGAACCGACGATGCAGCATCGCCTGCGCGGTGTCTTGGAGCATGCGGTGAAGGTCTTCGGCACGGTCGCGTTGCAGCAGCGTATCACGCAAGGCCGCTTTCACGACTAGTGCTTAGTAGCGTCACTCCAATGGACTTTTCGCGCTTCGACGCGCGTCGGTACCGGACCGTGCCCGTACGCGATGGGTACTCCGAGTGGGCGCGGAGCTACGACGCGACGGTCCGTGGCGAGATGGACATCCCTCTCCTCGGCCGCATCCAATCCGTATCGTGGCCTGAGATCGGACAAGCGATCGATCTCGCCTGCGGGACCGGCCGCATCGGCGCATGGCTGAAGAGCAGGGGAGTGAGGGACGTCGACGGGGTCGACCTGACGCCGGCGATGCTGGAGATGGCGCAAGCAAAAGGCGCCTATCGGCGTCTGAAGGTCACCAACGTACTCGACACCGGCCTCGACACCGAAGCGTATGATCTCTGCACCCAAGTGCTTGCCGATGAGCACCTTGCGGATCTACGCCCTCTGTACCGAGAGGCCGCCCGTCTTGCGAAACCTGGCTGTTCGTTCGTCATCGTCGGGTACCACCCGTACTTTCTGCTGAGCGGGATTCCGACGCACTTCGATTCTGCGACCGGCGAGCCGGTGGCCATCGAAAGCTATGTCCACCTGTTCAGCGATCATGTGCAGGCGGCGCACGCAGCACATTGGTCGCTGGCAGAGATGCATGAA
>JBGQHM010000009.1:0-41535 GCA_041497995.1 Binatia bacterium
GCACACGCATCACGGATTCGCACTGAATGTGCGCCCGGTGTTGGTCGGGATGGTCCATGGTCTCGCCGGTAGTGCAGCGCTCATGTTGCTGGTGCTCTCGACCATCCCGTCGCCTGTGGTCGGTCTGATCTACGTCGCCGTATTCGGGATCGGCTCGATCGGTGGGATGGTGTGCATGAGTGCGCTGGTCGCGATGCCGGCACGGCTGACTGCCACGCGCTGGAGCCGCGCACACATCGCGGTGCGCACCCTGGCGGGAGTCTTCAGCCTGGGATTCGGGCTGTTCATGGCCTACGAGATCGGCATCGCGCGCGGCCTGCTGCTGTGAGCCTGCGGCAGCACCCGACTAGCGAATCGCCCGGCAGCATCACGCCGGCGGCGGTGCTCCTAGTCCTGCTGCTCAGCCAGCCCGCGTATGCCTTTCCGCTCACAATGGGACTTGGCAACGCCGGCGTCCGTGAGTTTCACTTCTGCCAGCTCGACGTGACGCTGCGGTCGAAACCGTGTGCCGATGCACCGGATTGCCTCGAGTTTGCAACCGACGGCGGCCCGGTGTGGCTCGATGTACACCGGACGGCCTCACTCTCTGAGGCGGCGGCGGGCACGGCGTTGCTCGACGACATGTTTCAGTACACGCACCGCCTGTCGATGGTTGGGGATCCCACACTGCTCGCGCGGCTGCGGTTGCACGACAACCGTGGCGCGCTCGAGCTCCACGGATTCTGGTACCCGAGCGGCCGGCGGCTGCTTCTGATCGAGGTTCTGCCTGCGGACTCGCGATGATTCTTCAGGGCGCAGCGGTGCCGCGTTGGCGGATTTTCTTCGCCGGCTTCTTTTCGGATAGACCCGCCACGAGGTTCCCCGCTGCCTGCGTCCACCGGATCAGCGTGTCAGTCAACCCCGGTGCCATTGCGCCGAGCAGCTCGAGAGTCGCGGCGCCCGGCGGAACGGAGATCTCGTGCAACCGGAAGCGTGTTGCCAGCAGGATCGCTGCAACCACCCATTCTGGTGGCATGTTCAGCGCCGTGGGCCACGCGTTTAGCTGGGCATCCTGGTTGAACCCCTGCGCCATGGGGGTGTCGATCACGCCCGGCATGACCAGACCAACGTGGATCTTGGAGGCGTCGAGCTCGGTGCGCAGCGCTTCGCTGAGCGCCACGAGCGCAAACTTGGTGGCACAGTAGCCGCCGAGAGGCGTGATGCCACGACGACCGGCGAGCGAGGCGACATTGATGATCGTGCCGCGTTTGTGCTCCCGCATCGACGGTAGGACAGCCTGCATCATGAACAGCGCGCCGAAAACGTTCACCCGGAGCATGGCCTCGAGGTCCGTAGCTGCGAGCTGCTCGACCGGCGCCGGTTTCAGAATCCCGGCGCTGTTGACGAGGATGTCGAGCCGCCCCCACTTGCGCCGGACTTTGGCGACGGCGGCGCGCGCCGCCTTGAGATCCGTCACGTCCGTCGGCACGACCATGGCGCGTCCACCGGCAGTCGTGACCGCAGCGGCAACCTCTTCGAGCTGCCCCCGCCGACGCGCAGCCAATGCGACCGCCGCACCGCGCCGCGCAAATGTCAGCGCCGTCTCGCGCCCGATCCCACTCGATGCCCCGGTGATCAGCACCACCTGACCACGAAACGATCCCACCAACGGTAAGGTCCCCTCGAGTATCATGGCTCCATTTCCTCCGGCGGGCACGCTAGCACAGTTGCGCGGCGCGGCGCAGACGGTCGCTTGGCGCCCCGCCGAGAATCGCGTAGCGTCGAGGTGTGCAGCTTGTCTTTGAGCACATCGTCTTCGATCTCGACGGCACGCTGATCGACTCGCGCGCCGATCTGAGCGCGGCGATCAACCACGTCCTGCGGATGTTTGACCTGCCTGAATTACCGCTTGAGACCGTGTGCCAATACGTCGGGGAAGGGGCGCGTGTGCTGGTGCAGCGGGCGATTGGACCCGCCGAGTACGGGCGGCTCGACGAGGCGCTCAACGCATTCCTGGCGTACTACGGCGCCCACCTCCTCGACCGCACACGACCATACGACGGCATACTCGAGATGGTTGCCGCACTCGGCGATCGAGGCGTCGTCCTTTCGGTCCTGACCAACAAGCCTGCTGCGATGAGTCGCACGATCCTCGATGGGTTGGGCCAGCTCTCACACTTTGCAGCGATTGTCGGCGGCGACTCGCTCGCGGCGCGCAAACCCGACGCGGCTGGCGTTGAGTATCTGCTGTCGGTGACCGGTGCGTCGCGGAAAAGCACGCTACTCGTTGGCGACTCGTTGACCGACCTTGCTACCGCGCGGGCCGCTGCTGTGGCGTTCTGCGGCGTCGCGTGGGGGCTGCGACATGCCGACCTCGTAGCTGCGCGGGTCGAGCCGATCATCCATCATCCGAGTGAGTTGGTTCGCATGGTGGAGCGACGGTGACCGCCAGCCGCCACGCGCGGCGCGATTCCTCGAGGTTCCCTCTGCACCTGTTTGTGTCACGATGTGCACTGCCATATACCGCGACTACCGATGGGGCCAACCAGCGTCTACGGGCCTGCACCGGAGAAAGCGTGGGAGGCAATGGTATGAGGCGTCGACTGGCGGTCATGCTTGGCGGCATGGCGCTGCTGACGGTGAGCTGCCGTGGAGAGCATCAGGGTCCGGGCGAGGTAACGCAGAAACGAGTCCCCGCAACCGTCGTAGCGGCACGCGCCGCTCAGCAGCAAAGCGCGGTGGCGCAGTTGGTCCCCGATGCCGCGGCCGGTGCACGCCCAGCAAAGCAAGTCCTCTTCGGCGACCTGCACGTGCACACCACCTTCTCGGCCGACGCTTTCCTGCGCAGCCTGCCGATGCTGCAAGGGGAGGGCGCGCATCCTCCCGCCGACGCCTGCGACTTCGCACGCTTCTGCTCCGGCCTGGATTTCTGGAGCATCAACGACCACGCCGAAGCCATCTCGCCACAACACTGGCGAGAGATCAAAGAGACCATCCGACAATGCAACGCCGTGGCCGGTGATCCTACGAATCCAGATGTCGTCGCATTTCTCGGTTGGGAGTGGACCCAGGTCGGTACGACACCTGACAACCACTACGGGCACAAGAACGTTATCTTCCGCGACACCGGCGAAAACGAGGTGCCCAGCCGTCCCATCAGCGCCCTGAGCCCGCAACTCATCGGCGCGATGCGCCAGCAAGCACCCTTGTGGCAGCGGCTCGAGATTCCTTTGCTCGACTTCGCGAACCGGCAACGCTACTTCGACTGGGCGGAGTATCAGAAGGAGCTACGGGGGGTCGTGCCGTGTCCGCAAGGGATGGATACGCACATGCTGCCCGCCGATTGCCACGAGTCGGCACAGACGCCGCGGGCGCTCTACGAGAAACTGTCGCAGTGGGGCTTCGACACCATCGTCATCCCGCATGGGACTACCTGGGGCTTCTACACGCCCGCCGGCACGACGTTCGACAAGCAGCTGACCAAGGCGGAGGACGACCCGGACAAGCAAAGGCTCTTCGAGATCTACTCGGGGCACGGCAACTCGGAGGAGTATCGGGATTGGAAGGCCATCGATTGGGACGCCAACGGTACCCCGGTCTGTCCGCCGCCCACCAAGAACTACGAGCCCTGCTGCTGGCGGGCCGGCGAACTAATCCGCGCGCGCTGCGGCACCGTATCGAGCGCAGAGTGCGAACGCCGCGTCGCCGAAGCGCATCTGACGTACTTGAAGGCTGGCGTGTCCGGACATCTCACCGTGCCTGGCGCATCCATCCAGGATTGGCGCGACTGCGGGCAATGTCGTGACTGCTTCAACCCGTCGTTCAACTTCCGGCCCGGCAATGCGGCACAGTACGCGTTGGCGATCCGCAACTTCGACGATCCGCAGCACCCGCGCCAGTTCCATTTTGGGTTCATCGGCTCCAGCGACAATCACAGCGCCCGACCGGGCACGGGGTACAAGGAGTTCGCGCGGCGTCAGATGACCGAAGCGACGGGCGCGCGCGACGAAGCGTGGCGCTCGCGCATTCTCGGGCCGGACCCGTCGCCCGTCGCTGAAGCGGTACCGTTCGATGCCAAGACGAGTACGCTGCAGGTGTTCCAGCAGGTCGATACCGAACGGCAGGCGTCGTTCTTCATGACCGGCGGCTTGGTGGCGGTGCATTCCGAAGGGCGCGACCGCAACGCCATCTGGAATGCGCTGAAGCGCCGCGAGGTCTATGGCACGAGCGGCGACCGCATCTTGCTGTGGTTCGACCTGCTCAACGCGCCGAGTGGGCCGCAGCCCATGGGTGCCGACGTGGCGATGGCGACGGCGCCGCGCTTTCGTGTCCGCGCCGTCGGCGCGTTCAAGCAGAAACCGGGCTGCCCAGAGCAATCGCTCAGCGCGCTCACCCCCGACCGGCTCCAGCGCGTGTGCCGCGGCGAGTGCTACAACCCGACCGACGAGCGGCGGTTGATCACGCGTATCGAGATCGTGCGGATTCGCCCACAGCAACACGCCGGCGAGCCGGTCGCTCCGCTGATCGAGGATCCGTGGCGTCGCCTCGAATGCCCACCGAATCAGGCGGGCTGCACGGTGGAGTTTGACGACCCTGACTTCGTCGCCGGCGCCCGTGATGCACTCTACTACGTACGCGCCGTGCAGGAGCCGACCATGGCCGTCAACGCCGGCAACCTGCGCTGCAAGTACAACGACAAGGGCGAGTGTATTGAAGTCCATCCGTGCTACGGCGACTACCGCACAGCGTTCGACGACGATTGCCTGTCGCCAAATGAGGAACGGGCGTGGTCGTCGCCGATCTACGTGGATGTGGAGCGGGGAACGTGAAGCGCGCCGCGTGAATCGCGAGATGGAGTCGCCGCCATCGTCGCGACGCGCGCTCGTGCTCCTCGCCGTCGGAGCGGCTGCAGGCGTTGCGCTGGCGGCCTCGGGCCTGATCGCTGTGAAACCGGGATCATCTCTGCCCCATGGTGCGGCGGCGCAGGTCAACGGCGAGCTCATTCGTAGCGAGGATTACGAGCGAACACTGGCCGGGGTTGCTGGTGATCGACGCGATGGGCTCGCTGCGGCGGACCGCCGGCGGGTGCTGGACCGGCTCATTGATGAAGAGCTCCTGGTGCAGCGCGGCCTGGAGCTCGGGCTGGCGCGGCACGATCGCAAGGTGCGCGCAGATCTCTCCGCGGCGGTGATCGCGGCGGTCGTAGCGGACTCGGAGGATGTCCAACCGACACCCGCGCAGCTGCAGACGTTCTACGATGAGAACCGTGCCTTCTTCACACGGCCGGGGCGTGTGCGCTTGCGGCAAGTGTTGATCCTTCCGGGTGCTGGTGCGGACGACGCCGCGGCGCGCGAGCGCGCCACAGAGGCTAGCCGCCGGTTGCGTGCGGGCGAAGCGTTCGATGGTGTACGTGCGGCGCTCGGCGATGCTGAGGTTTCCCCGTTGCCCGATGCGCTCCTACCGGCGGAGAAACTCATCGACTACATCGGACCGACGGCGCTGCAAGCGGCCCTCGGGCTAGCGGCCGGTGAGGTCAGCGATCCGGTGCGCTCCGGCGCCGGTTATCATGTGTTGCAGGTCGCAGAACGCCAAGCCGATGTGACGCCGCCGCTCGCCGAGATTCAACCCCAGGTCGTCGCCGAGCTCCGGCGCCGCGCCGGGGACCACGCATTGCGCGCCTACCTCGACGATCTCCGTGCCCGCGCCAAGGTCGTGGTGGACTCTTCGGTTCAATGAACGCGCGTCTTCGGTATTTTGTTGTCCGTTGTGTGCTGAGCCTCATGTGCGTCGCGAGTGCCGCACGCGCCCACGACCGCAGCACGTCCTACTCGGCGTGGGAGATCGATGGGCGCCAGGCGCGCGTTACCGTGCGCATTGCCGAGCTCGATCTGACACGCCTGCCGCTGACGGCTGGCGAGGCCGACGCGCATGATGCTGCGCTGGCGACGTATCTGACGCAGCGTTTGCAGCTGCGTTCCGGCGACACGGCCTGTGACGTGACGAGTCGACCCCGAGCGCTTGATGCCGCGCCCGGTCGGGCCGTCTATGAGTGGCAGCTGGTCTGCGCTGGCGCCGAGGGCTTGCAGATTCGCAGCGACCTGTTGCTCGACGTGGCGCCGTCGCATCTGCATTTCGCGCGCGTGCGGCGCGATGCCTCGGCGCCGGTGGAACGCGTTCTCTCTGACAGCGAGCGCACCTGGGCGCTGGTGGGAATCAGTTCGCCGCAGCCCGCGGATGCGGAGGGCACCTCGCTGCTTGGGTACATCCTGCTGGGCATTGAACACATCGTGACGGGCTACGACCACCTGGCGTTCCTGTTGGCGCTGCTGCTGATGCAGACCTCGCTGCTCGAGGTCGCGGAGGTGGTGACCGGGTTCACCGTGGCCCACAGCATCACACTCGGGCTGGCGACGCTTGGGTACGTACGCCCCGAGGCTGCGGCGGTCGAGGCGCTCATTGGTCTGTCGATCGCGCTCGTGGCGATCGAGAACGTCTGGCTGACCAGCGGGCGGAACCGGGTGGTCCCGTGGCTGATCGCGGCGGCGCTGGCGTGTCTGGCAGTGGGTGCCACGCGCGGGCACGGCCGCATCCCAGGCATCACGCTGGCGGGCCTGGCGTTGTTTTCGGTTTGCTACTTCGGGCTGGCGGAACGGGTCGCGCGTCCGGCCCCATTGCGCTGGATCATCGCGTTCATCTTCGGCCTGGTACACGGCTTTGGTTTCGCCGCGGTGTTGCTCGAAGCCAATCTCTCCACCACCCGCCTGGTGCAAGCGTTGTTCGGCTTCAACATCGGCGTGGAGATCGGACAGCTGGCCGCCGTCGTATTGATCTGGCCGTTGCTCTACATCGTCACGCGGCCAGGCCGCGAGCGCGTGCGTGCGGCAGTGATCGAGTTTGGATCGGCGGCAGTGTGCGGCCTCGGGCTGTTCTGGTTCGTCAGCCGCGCCTTCGGGTAGTGGTGGCACCGGCCTCCGGCCGGTGTGACACGCACTGGCCAGAGGCCAGTGCCACCATCTTTTTGCCGCCGGTGACTCTAGTCCAAGCCCAGCTTGGCCCGACCGGCGGGCGAGATGCGCTCCGGGTTCCACGGCGGCTCCCACACCACATCGACGTGCACCTGAGCCACACCCGCCAACGCTTCGAGCCGGCTCTTCACGTCCGTCGCGATGATCTGTCCCATGCCACACCCCGGTGCCGTGAGCGTCATCTGCACATCAACCGTGCTGCCACCGTCCGCGAGCGGCTGGATCTGCAAGTCGTAGATGAGACCCAGGTCGACAACGTTTACAGGAATCTCTGGATCGTAGACGTTCCTGAGTGCGCGCAGCACGCGTGCTTCGTCGAGCGGGCCGGTACGTTCGGCTGCCGCGTCGCTCTCGCTGAGCGGTAGCTCTTGCCCGATGGCGTCGGCATTTTGTCCGGCGACGCGGTACAGGCCACCCAACGTGGGGATCTCGATCGTGTAGCTGTCGCCGAGCGCCTGCGTGATCACCGCCGGCGTGCCCGCCTCGATGCGAACGGTGTTGCCCTGCGGGACTTGCACGACGTCACAGTCGCGTAAGAAGTCGATCTCCTCGTAGCGTAGTCGCATGGTTGCCCGTCACTCCTGCGGGCGGCACGTTGGGCAGGCGCACAGCTGGCGCAGCCAGCGGTACGAGTAGATGCCGGTGTCGTGGCCGTCGCCCCAGATGACGCTGAGCGCGTAGTTCCCGA
This sequence comes from Binatia bacterium, assembly GCA_041497995.1. Taxonomy (GTDB): domain Bacteria; phylum Desulfobacterota; class Binatia; order HRBIN30; family HRBIN30; genus DATKMS01. Next base: position 7,693 of record JBGQHM010000009.1, read on the forward strand.
CTACGCCGATCTTCACCAGGTCGGTGTTTTGCGCATGGATGTAACGCGGCTCGTTGCCATGTCCCTGACACGCGGCGCACGGACACCAGCCGCGCAGGTAGCCGAATGGAAACTCGCTGACGTGGCCGTCGTCCCAGGTGATGCGTACCTGTCGCTGATCAGCGAGGCGGTGTACCTCGAGCGGCCGCGCGTTCCCGGCTCTGCTCTGGCCCTGGCTCATGATGCATCTATAGCAGTGCGCCAGCGGCGCGGGAACGACGGTCCTTTCCCTTTGGTCGAGCCAGATATAAACTCAGTGCTTCTCCGATCGGTGCCACACATGCGATTGGCCGTTAAGAGCACCGTTACTCTCATTGCCCTCTACCTACTGACTCTGGGCGGCCTCGTTGTCTGGATGGAGTACGAGCTGCGTTCGGCGGCCACCTCCCTCATGGAGGACACGGCGCGCTTGGTAGGCGGCGAGATCGCTGCGGCGATGTCCGAGTCCGCGCTGGATCAGCTGTTGCAAGCCGATCCAGGGACGCGCCAGCGTTTCGAACAGATCGTCGCCGATCTGCGCCAGCGCTCGGATGTTGTGGCATCGATGACTGTGGTCGACGAGACGGGTGTGGTGGTGGTGAGCGATGAGCTCGATCCGGGCCGCCAGTTGGCGGTTCCGGCGGTGATTTTCGAGAGCTCGACGCGACCCCAGTTCCTACGCTCACTATCGCCATTCTCGGGAGGCACCTACCATCTGTTTGTGCCACTCATCCGCGACGAGGCGGTGATCGGGTACATCCGGCTTGCACTGAGCAGTCAGCGGATCGCAGAGATGTATCGGCGGGCACGGCGCCAGGTCTTTTGGGCGGCCATGATCGGCATCGCATGGATCGCTGCGCTCGGTGCGGCGCTGCACTTGCAACTGTCCCGACGAGCTGCGGCACTGGCCCGCACGGTCGAAGCGACGGCACGTGGTGAGAGCGTTCCCGCGCGGACCCGACGTGACGAGTTTTCGCAGGTGATCGAGGCGGCAGGCAAGCTCGGCAAGGAGTTGAGCCAGACGCGCGAGAGCCGCTCGCAAGCGCAACGCCGCATGAATGCGTTGGCGAATTTCATGGACGTCGGCGTCTTGCTCCTGGGGGCCGACCGGACGTTGGAGTTCGCCAACGCGACGGCACGTGACCTCCTGGGCGGCAACGGGACGGAGCGGTTCGAAGAACGCTGGGACGCCATGAAGGACATTTTCGACAAGATCCCGGATCCGGTAGCCGCGGGCACGTCGACCAGTGCCCACGTCGACATCGATGTGCCGGGTGATGGGCGGTCGCGTAGTTTGCGCTTGGAATTGTATCGACCCGAGCCGGACGAGCACGGAGGCTATCTTGTGTTGGTGAAGGACCGCGAGCTCCTGGAGGCCTTTGAAACTGATCTTAGACTCGCGACCCAGATGCGTGGCCTGGCGCGCGTCTACGGTGCGCTGGCCCATGAGCTCAAGGCGCCGCTGGGTGCGATGGGGCTGAATCTGGAGTTGCTGAGCGAGGCGGTCGAGGCCGACGCGCATGGCGACCCCGCCGTTCGGTCCCGCCAGGTACGTTATACGCAAGTCCTGCGCGAAGAGCTGGCCCGGCTCAACCGGTCGCTGGTCGCGGTGCTCAATCAAACCACGTCGTTGGCGGAAACTCGGGAACCTTTCGATCTGCGCGAATTGATTCAAGGCTTGGAGACGCTCCTCGCACCTCAGGCCAAGCAACAACGCGTCGGCCTCGAGGTGCAGGTCCCGGAAAGCGAGCTCCGCGTCGCCGGGCATCGCGACCGGTTGAAACAGGCGCTGCTCAACATTGCGACCAACGCATTGGAAGTGATGCCGGACGGTGGGCGGATGGGCATGTCACTGGCGCGCGACGACGGTCGTGCGGTCATTGCCATTCGTGACAGCGGGCCCGGGATCGCTCCGGAGCTGCTCACTAAGATCTACGGCATGTACTTCACAACGAAAAGCGGAGGCACAGGAATCGGGCTGTACGTTGCCCGCTCAGTTGTGGAATCGCACGGCGGCAGCATCCACATCGACAGCCAACCCGGCAAAGGCACTTGTTTCACCGTGAGCTTGCCGCTGCCGGTGGTTGAGGCATAGTTGGCGGATGCCGCACGCACTGATCGTTGACGATGAGGCCAACTTTCTCCTGCCGCTTGCCGAGCTGGTCGAACGGGAAGGGTTCACTACCAGCGTCGCCAGCTCGCTCAAAGACGCGCGGGTGCTCATCCGGAGCAAGCCGCCTGATTTGGTGCTGACCGACTTGTTCCTGCCGGATGGCAACGGTATCGAGCTCCTCGAAGACCTTGACAGTGCGGTGCCCACTCAAGTGATCCTGGTGACGGGCCATGCGACCGTCGATACGGCGGTTGAAGCGTTGCGCAAGGGCGCGACCGACTACCTCACCAAGCCGTTGGACATCCCGCGTCTCAAGACCGTTCTGGCGAACGTGGCGCGGGCGTACGCGTTGCGCGAGGAGGTTGGCACGCTGCGCGCCGAGCTGCGGAAGCTCGGGCGCTTTGGCTCGCTGGTCGGTGCGTCGCCGGCGATGCAGAAAGTCTATGACCTCATCAGCCGGGTCGCACCGACTGATGCCAGCGTGTTCGTAACTGGGGAGAGCGGCACCGGCAAGGAGCTCGTCGCGGAGTCGGTCCACGCGTTGAGCCGGCGACGGAAGGCGCCGTTTCTACCAGTGAACTGCGGGGCCATTTCGCCGAATCTCATTGAGAGCGAGCTCTTCGGTCATGAGCGCGGCAGCTTCACCGGCGCCGATCGAACCCACAGGGGGCATTTCGAGCGCGCCGCCGGTGGCACGCTGTTTCTGGATGAGATCACCGAGATGCCGTTCGAGCTGCAGGTGAAACTGTTGCGGGTTTTGGAGACGTCAGCGGTGCTACGCGTTGGAGCCGAGCGGCCGTTGCCGGTCGACGTGCGGGTTGTCGCGGCCACCAATCGTCAGGCCGAAGAAATGGTGGCGCAGGGCAAGCTGCGCGAGGACCTGCTCTACCGTCTCAGGGTCTTCCCCATTCAGCTGCCGCCGCTGCGCGAACGGGACGATGACGTCGAGCTCCTCGCCGACCACTTCCTCGGCTTGCTGAACGCCGCGGAAGGCACGACGAAGACGTTCACCCGCGCCGCGCTGCAACGCCTACGGACACATAGCTGGCCGGGAAACGTACGCGAGCTCAAAAACCTCGTCCATCAAATTTTTATTCTTGCCGACGACGAGATCGGCGTCGAATGCCTGCCGGCGGGTTTTGGCGGCAGCGGGCCCGATACCGGGCCTAGCTTGCACATCAAGGTGGGTATCGCCCTCGACGAAGCGGAGCGGCGTCTGATCCTGGCGACGCTGAACGAACGCGGCGGAGACAAGCGCAAGGCGGCAGAGGTGTTGGGCGTCAGCCTGAAGACGCTCTACAACCGGCTCAAGGCGTATCAGGTAGAGTGAATCATTGTGGGGAGGAACTCCGGCGGCGTCGGGGGGGGACGCCGCCGGAGTTCGCGTGGGACTGCCGTCAATCGACGTGCAGCTCCACGCGCGGGCTCTGGGCGGAGCGGTTGCCGGCTAGAATGGCAGCCGCTACCGGCGGGAGGCTTACGCGGCTGGGGTCGATGCCGTGGTCAACCAAGTACCGGCGCACTGCCTTGGCGCGCTGGCGTGTCGTGAACAGGCGAAACGTTTGGCTTCGGTCGGCGTCAGCCCATTGATCGATGACAACCGCGGCCGGCTCGGAGTTCCCTCCGAGGAGCTGTATCGCCTCGTCGAGGACCGGCGCAGCCTCTGGAGTGATCCGAAACGTATTCGGCTCGAAGTCTATGCGATGCATGACGATTGTCCGCTTGGAATGCGATGTCAGTGCCTCTGGTGGCGCCATATCACTCGTGGCGACTCCAACGTTAGCGCGGTCGCCGGGCGTCATCTGCACGACGAGGAAGCTGAGACAGGCCGTCCACGCATAACGAAAGCGCATTGGGGTCCCTCCTCCGATGACGCGGCTGCCGGGCAGTGTTTGGTCCGCCGGTGTACACCCACGGACCGGCCGCCGCTGCAAAGCGCTCGGCGACCCGCAGCCAATTCACCGTGTTCCACCAGTTGTGAACGTATTCGCCGCGCCGGTTCTCGTACTGCAAGTAGTAGGCGTGCTCGCTCACATCGAGCGCCAGCAGCACGCTCACGTTCCACCTGTAAGGGAGCTGGTAGTCGTCGACCGTGCTGATCGCGAGTCGTTCACCGGCTGGCTGCCATACGAGGGCGATCCATTCGGTGGTTTCCGGGCTGGCGGCGGCGGCGCCAAACTGCGCCTTGAAGGCAGCGAACGACCCAAAGTCGTCGCGAATCTGATCCGCGAGCGCATCGCGGGGCGCGCCACCTTGGTTGGGTCCCATGATTTCCCAGAATAGGCAATGCATCAGGTGCTCAGATGCCCGCACGGCAACCAGCCGCTGCAAGTGACGGATCCACGTGAAGTCGGTGCTGTCGTGCTGCGCCGCCAACTGCGCCTCGGCCGCGTTGAGCGCCTCGACGCGCGAGCGGTGCAGCTCGCGATGCAGGCGCAAGCTCTGCTCATTGATCCATGGCTGCAGCGCCGCATCGTCATATGGGAGCGGGGGGAGCACGTGTGGTGTCATTGCGAGTTCTGGGAGGCAACTCATATGCCACCGGCTCTCGGCGTCTAGTGCTTGCGATTTGTGCGAGGCGCGCGTGGTCGAAAAGGCGGTTTCTTCAAAGTGCCCTGTAAGACCTTCCACGTCCGGCGCGGCACCCGCCCGCAACCAAGCGAGTGGTTCGCCGGTCAGCGCAAGTGCACGACGCGCTCGTCGCGGTGCTCGAGAAAGAGGAAGAGTAGGAGATAGTCGCGCAGGTGACGGGTGAGCAGAAAATTCGTCCGCACCTGCTCGCGTCCATGTTCGCCGAGCCGTCTGGCGTAGTCCGGAGCGTTGAGCAATTGCTTGATCCAGAAGGCTGTCCCTTCGACGGTATGGGTGAGGATGCCGCTGTACCGATGCGCGATCTGGAGCGGGATACCGCCGACGGCACTGGCGATCACCGGCTTGGCCTTCCACAATGCCTCGCTGACCGTGAGGCCGAATCCCTCCTTCAGCGACTTCTGCAGTATCAACGTCGAGGCGCGTTGGATCGCGTTGATCTCGATATTGGCGGTTGGCGGCAGCTCGAGGACGTGAATGTCCGGATCGCCGTTCGCGGCTTCACGCACCTGTGCCAGCACTTCGGCTCCTTCGGGGTCGTCGGTTGCGCTGCCGCCCGCGAGCACCAAACGGCAATCGTTGTACTGACGTACAAGGCGGAACGCCGCGATCACTCCGAGCGGATCCTTGAGCCGATCAAAGCGTGAGACCTGTGTGACGATCGGTTTGTCGAGCGGAATCCGTACACGATCCAAGACCGCGCCGACCTCGGCGTCGCTCAGCTCGCGGTTTTTGTCGCTGAGCGGGTCGATGGATGGAGTGATCATTGCTTGTGGAGATTCGAGATTCCGCGAGAACTGCGGCGCTGAGAATACCGTGGCGTCGTAGCGCGACACATAGCTTTCGAGGAACGCCCAGACGTCGGGCTGTGGTGCTGACACGTCGATGTGGCAACGCCACACCCAGGCCCTGCGGTCGGGGCGGCGCGCCTCGACGAGTCCGGCTGGTTGCGGATCGTGGATGAAGAGGATGTCGGCGTCCAAATCCATCTCGCCGAGGTTGCGTGCGGTCGTCTCTCGGAAAATGTCGGCGTCGTGGGCTGAGAACACTTCAGGCTTGCCGTGCAACGCGTTGTGGATGCGCTTGGTGACCGCAAAGAAGTCCTCGCCGCCCTTGAGTACGTCCCAGCGGATGTTCACGCCCAGCTCACGTGAGAGCGGCACCAAGCGGCTGAGGATCTCGGCCACACCACCGCCTACTGCGGTTGAGTTGACGGTTACGATGCGCTTGCCCCGGAGCTGATCACCCAGCAAACGCAGCTCGTCCAGAGTGCCTGGACCGACGAACGGTTCGTATTGCTCGATCATGTTCACTCCCTACCGTTGCTGAAGGCGGCGTTGCACCAGGCGGACCACCTCCTTGCGCAAACCGTCGAGCGTGTAGGTGTACGGATCGAGCCGCGCGATCTGCCGCGCCAGCTCGACTTCGCCGAGCGTCGTCGCCAGCCACTCCGAGAAGTCGTTCTCCCCCTTTTCCAGGTGCAGCCGCGCATCGAAAATGTGGAACGAGAGTGAGCCGAACCCGAGACGTGCCACACACTCAGCAAACTGGCTCAGATCGCGGGCCACGAGCTGCGTCGGGACGATGAATGACACGGCCTCTCGAAAATGGAACTCTTCGCCTGCGGGCGCGACGCGCAACTCCTTGCGCTCCGCGAGATACTGCTCGATGACCGCGATGATGCGCTCGCGCAGCGCGCGGATGGTGCGGAAGCGGATGAGGTCGATCGCCGCCAGCTGCTCACCGAGCCGATCCTCTTGCAGGATGTTCGTCACCCAGTACGCAAAGTCGTTGGGCGGCTCCGGTGAGAGGTATTGGTGTTGCGCCAGGAAGTGATGCGTGTGGTGATACACCACGGATCCGGGCACCACGCGTACGTGCTCCAGTAACTCGGCCAAGTCCCGGGCGCGTCGGTTGGTGAGCAGCGTGAGGTTGAGACTCGTGAGGAAACGAAACGGTTCCGCTGATGTCGTCATCGGCTGTCACTGAGGTCCAGTCCCGCGGAGATGGTCGGCATCGACGGATGACAGGCCTGGGGCGCGTGCTTCGAGCAATCCCCGCAGAAGGCGATGCACATCGCTGGGTGCCCGAAGGCGGTAGCGCGCATGCGTTGGTGTGCGAGCCAGCGCGACCCGAATGGTGATCGACTCGGGCGGCAGCATTGCAAACGCGTCCTCGTCACTGCGGTCGTCACCGATGTAGATCGGTAGGGCCGACGAACCGTGCAGGGCCAAGAGCCCGCATGCGGCCTTGCCCTTGTTGAGGTGGGTCGGCCGGATCTCAGCCACCGCGTGACCGTATACCAGGGTGATCGGAACGCCGCGGCGTTGTTGGTCATGGGCTAAGGCCGCGATCACCTTCCGCGCTGCCGCCGCGTCGGCAGCCCGAGCCAGACGGTAGTGGCAGGCAAGCGCTGCCCCCTTGTCTTCGATCAAGATTCCCGCGCGCGTCCCCAAGGCTTCTTGCAGCTGCCGCTTGAGCTCCGGCAGAGCGGCGCATACTGGGTCAAGTCCCTCGGCCGTGCACGTCTCTCCGTTTGGCAGACGAACTTCGAGCCCGTGCGTACCCACGTAGTAGATTCCGGGTACGTCCAGAAAGCGCCGCAGGTCCGCGATCGGCCGCCCGGTGACCAACGCCACGTGTACGCCGGGCGCTGTGGCCAACTGTCGTACGAGGGCGGACGTGCCGGGCACTGCTACCGCCTCGTCCGGCGTCGGCGCCAGCGGTGACAGCGTCCCATCATAGTCCAGGAAACAGAAGACGCTGTCGGCCTTGGCGAAGCGCCGCACGAGCTCTTTTTCTACGGCACGTGAGATGGGGATGCTCACGCCGCCACCTCGAGCTGCGAGCGCGCCGCCATGCGGCCGAGCTCACTGACAATCTTCCCCGCCCACCGATAGATGTTGTTGCGTGCGACGATCTCGCGCGACGCTGCCATGCGTGCACGGCGTTCCGCCTCGTTCATGGAGAGGGCTTGGTGAAGAACGGCTGCGGTCTCGTCGGTCGCGTACGGGTTGATTTGCAGGGCTTGGTCTAACTCACGAGCCGCTCCGGCAAAACGGCTCAAGACGAGTACCCCGTCGCCGTCGCCGCGCGCGGCGATGTATTCCTTGGCCACGAGGTTCATGCCGTCGTGCAACGCGCTGGCCACACAGACATCTGCGAGCCGGTAGAACGCCAGCAATTCCTCAGACGTGTGCGGGGTGTCGCGATAGATGATCGGTGACCAACGTCCCTGTGCATACTTCCAGTTGATGTCCTCGACCAAAGACTCGATGTCCTTTGCGAGCGCCTGGTACGACCCGATCCGCGTCCGACTCGGGGCGCCAATCTGCACGAAGCGCAACTTGCCGATGTACTCGGGATGACTTGCCAGCAAACGGTCTACCGCCTGCAGCCGCTCGGGAATGCCCTTCGTGTAGTCGATACGATCAACGCCGAGCAGCACGCGTTGGTTGACCAAGCCGAGCTGATGCTGCAGCCGTCGCATGCGCGTGGTGGTGTCCTCCGACATGGCCTGCTGGCTCAACGCATCGATGTCGAGGCTGATTGGAAACGGTCGAACCAGCGTGACGTGGTCGGCGCGCGTGACTGCGGGGTCGTCGGAATCGACGCGTGCCTCGATGCTTGCCGCTACGCTCTCGAGGAAATTCTGGCAATGATACCGCAGGTGAAAGCCCAGGAGATCGTTGCCCAGCAAGCCCTCCAAGATCCTCTCGCCCCACGGACAGATGCGGAAGGTTTCGCGATTCGGCCACGGAATGTGCCAGAACTGCGCGATGAGCAAATTAGGTTGCGCGCGCCGCAGCAACTGGGACAGCAGGGCAAAATGGTAGTCCTGGATGAGGATGATGGCGTTGGGCTCCCGGACCTCATCAAGCACGGCATCGGCGAACTGGTGGTTGACACGGACGTACGCCTCCCAGTCTTGCATCTCGAACAGCGGACGCCTGTAGGCGATATGGCACAGCGGCCAGAGAGCTTGGTTGGCAAAGCCGTAGTAGTAGTCATCCTCGTCGGCCTTGCTCACCCAGACCCGCCGCAGGGTGTACTTCGGGTGCTGCGGCGGCACGGCGATCCGGTCATGCTCGTCGACGACGTCGCGGTCAGCAGTGCCACTCCCATGCGCCACCCACGACCCGCCACACACGCGCATTACAGGCTCGAGGGCGGTGACCATGCCACTCACCGGACGGTCGCACGTGATCTCTTCGCCGTCGAGCCGATGGATGTAGGGCTCACGATTTGACACCACGATAAACTGTCGCTGTCCAAGGACCCGTTCGACGATCCGACGTAGAGTCTCCTGCGTCCAGAACCGCGGTCCATCAGCTCCGAGTTCAAGCTCGTCAGTGTGAACGTCCTCCGTCATAGTAGTCCTCCGCTGGCGGTATCAGCTGCGGTGCATGAGACCGAAGTTGGAGTGCGACACCGTGGTCTGGTTCAGGCACGGTGCTTGTCCTTCGCACACAGGGGGTAGAGTCGCCGCAGCCGCACTTCAGCAACGGCCGTGCCCAGAGATCCGATGCTTCTGCTAGCTGGGGCAGGAAAGGGTGCGGCGTGTGCGCAAGGAAAATGTCGGGACCGAGGTTGTAGTTTCTACAGTCGCCACGCCTAGCCTGCGCCGCAAGCGCAAAGGCGCTAGCGCAGTGCGCAGGCGACGCAATAGACGGTATCAGTCGGTGCCGCGTGGAGCGCGGCCACCGCAAGCTGACGTTTGCAGAATCCACAGGCGAAGGGACGTTCCTCGGAGGGACGCTCCACACGCCACGTCTTCCGACCAACCTTGACCTGGAGGTCTTGCACGTGCCGTGCACGGCTCAGCACGTGCTCTCTCAGAATCTGTCGGTCATACGGCGTGCTGGCCGGGAGCAGGAGTCCGCCGCCCATGAACGTGATGTGTGCTGTCATTGGGGCGTGCCTCGCTGATTGCCGCGTGAACTACCACCCCGTCCTCAACCTCTACCCGTGCGGCGTTGTGGCCCGATGCTGCTCCCTTTCCTGAAATTGTCAATTCCGAAAAACTCCTGAGCCTGCAACCGACCCGCTTCGGCCGACGCGTGTTCGCTCGTGCGCCATGCAATCGGTCGTGATAGGCGTGCGCTGCGCACGCGCGTGAACGGAGGACAGCAAATGGGGGACACGACCGGCGGAGCCATCATTGCCCGCATGCTCAAGCAAGAGAGCGTCGAAAAATTCTTTGGAATCATCGACGGCACGTACACGCAACTATTCGCACATTGCGTCGAGCTGGGTATGGAGATGATCTCGCCGCGCCACGAGGCGGTCGCGGCGCACATGGCTGGAGCGTATGCGCGGCTGACCGGCAGACTGGGCGTCTGCATTGCGAGCAACGGTCCGGGCGTTGCCAACATGCTCGCCGGCGTCGCGGTGGAAAACGGCGAGGGCAATCGTGTCTTGTTGATCACCAGTGCGCGGCGAACCGGTGTCATCTATCCCGACCGCGGCGGAACCTATCAGTGCTTCGATCAGGTTGCGGTGATCCGCGCGATGTCGAAATGGTCGCAAGCAGTGCCGTCTTTCGAGCGGCTGCCCGAGTTGCTGCGGCAGGCACTGCGCGTGTGTCACACGGGCCGGCCGGGTGTCGTGCACCTCGACGTGCCCGAGAATCTCATTAACGGCGTCTGCGCTGACGTACCGATGCAGGCACCGCACCAATATCGTCGCATCGCGCCCCTGGCGCCGGATCCGGTGCTCGTCGAGCACGCCGCGGATCTGCTTACGGGAGCGCAGTTGCCGATGATTCATGTCGGCGGTGGCGTCATTCACGCGCAGGCGTTCGCCGAGTTGGCGCGACTGGCGGAGGTGCTGCACGCGCCCGTGACCACTTCTTGGAGCGCGCGCGGCGCGCTGTCCGAAACCTCGGAGTTGGTGTGGCCGATGATTCACATCGACGCGTGCACGCATCTGCGCAATGCCGCCGACGTGGTTCTCTGCCTCGGCTCCGAGCTGGGAGAAACCGACGGGTGGGGGAAAGCGCCGTACTGGGCACCGCCGCAGCGACAGAAGCTGATTCAGGTGGACATCGAGGACCGCAACCTCGGACGTAACCGTCCCACCGACCTCGCCATTCTCGCGGACGTGAGGGTCTTCATTGCAGCGCTGGTTGATCGGCTCGGGCGCCTCGTGGAGCGGATGCCCCTGCAGGCGCGACGCGCCACCGTCTCGAGACTGGCGGCAGAAAAGGTGGCGGCCCGCGACGCGCTCGACGCGGTGCTCGCAAACACTGCGGCCCCCATGATCACCGGTCACGTCGCGGCAATCTGCCGGGGCGTGTTCGACGATGATGCGGTAGTTGTTTTCGATGGCGGCAATACTGCGGTGTGGGGCAACTACTTCACCGAGCTGCGCCTGCCCAACACGCAACTCTCCACGGCGCACTTCGGTCATCTCGGCGCTGGCGTTGGGCAGGCTCTCGGTGCCGCGGTGGCGCGCCCGGGTACGCAGGTCTACTGCCTGATTGGCGACGGCGCGATGGGCTTCAACATGCAAGAGATCGAAACGGCCGTGCGGCATCAGTTGAAGGTGATCTTTCTGGTGTGCGTGGATCGTCAATGGGGCATGGTCAAGATCAACCAGATGGTTGCGTTGCAGCCGTTCCGCGAGATGTTCGCGACGGCGCTCGGTCCTGACCGCAGCCGCACGATCAACACCGACCTGGGAGAAATCGCCTGGGACCAGCTCGCCGCGTCGATGGGTGCCTATGGCGAGCGCGTGTCCGCACCAGCCGAGTTGGAGCCGGCGTTGCGCCGCTGCCTGGCCGCGGAACGCTGCGCAGTGATCCATGTCGACGTTGACCCGACCGCTCACATGTTCGCACCGGGATTGCAGCACTTTAAAGACATGCACCAGGAGCCGGCGGGATCGTGACTGCGGGAGGCTCGTGACTCCAGACGTTGGTGACGGGTATGAGCGAAGGCGAGGCTCCGGCTCGGTCCGTTCTAGTCACTGGCGCCGGTGGCTACATCGGCAGTCAACTCGTCGCCGCGCTCGCCGCGGAGCGCCGCGCGATCCGGACGATCGTCGCTACGGACATTCGGTTGCCTGCGACCGGCGCGCGTGCACCGGACGTCGAGTATGTCGTTGCGGACGTGCGCTCGGCGGCGCTCACTGACGTCTTGCGATGCTACGACGTGGAGTGCGTGGTTCACCTCGCCGCAATCGTCACTCCTGGCCGCCAAGCGAATCGACGGTTGGCGTATGAGGTGGACGTGCTCGGAACACAGACTGTCCTCCAGGCGTGCCGTGCCGCCGGCGTGCGCAAGCTCATCTACACGAGCAGCGGCGCCGCATATGGGTACCACGCCGACAGTCCCGCATGGCTCGACGAATCGGCTCCCCTCCGCGGCAACGCCGCGTTCGCGTATTCCGACCACAAGCGGCTGGTGGAGGAGATGCTGGCCGAGTGGCGTGTCGCACATCCCGAGGTCCTCCAGCTCATCTTTCGACCGAGCACGATCCTGGGCGCGCGGGCGCACAACCAGATCACCGCGCTCTTCGACCACCGCTACGTCCTCGGCCTCGGCGGGGCGCAGAGTCCCTTTGTGATCATCTGGGATCAGGACGTCGTCGGCGCGGTCATGCGGGGCATCCATGTCGGCGGGACGGGAATCTTCAACCTGGCCGGTGACGGCACACTCACGCTGCAGGAGATGGCGCAGTTGATGTGCAAGCCGTACGTAGTGTTGCCGACAGGCGTCGTGACGATCGGATTGCGGCTGTTGAAGCTATTGCATCTCACACAGTACGGGCCGGAGCAGGTGGACTTCCTCCGGTATCGACCTGTGTTGAGTAACCGGCGGTTGAAAGAGGAGTTCGGCTACGTGCCGCGCAAGACGTCGCGGGAGGTCTTCGAATTCTTTCTGGAGCACCGGCGCCATGCGGGCTGATCGGAACTTCAGGGGGAAAACGGTGGTGGTCACCGGCGCGGGCGGCGGCTTGGGCGCGGCGTATGCGCGTCGCTTCGCGCGGGCGGGCGCGTGCCTCGGACTCCTCGATGTGGATGTCGCCGGCGTCCAGGCGCTGGCGGCGGAGCTGGCCGGGCAGGGGGTCGCGAGCCTACCGCTCGACTGCGATGTGACCCGCGAGGATGCGTGTGCCATCGCCATCGCTGCCGTGCAGGCACACTTCGGCGGTGTCGACGTGTTGATCAATAACGCGGGGATTACCCACCGCAGCGCCTTTCGCGACACGCAGAGCGCCGTGTTCCGCAAGGTCATGGAGGTCAACTTCTTCGGCGCTCTGTACTGCACCCAGGCCGCGCTGCCGAGCCTCATCGAGCGCCGCGGATTGATCGTGGCGATCAGCTCGATCGCCGGCGTAGCCCCCCTCTACGGTCGCAGCGGTTACGCGGCGAGTAAGCACGCGCTGCACGGGTTGTTCGATTCGCTGCGCGCTGAGTTGGCCGCCAGCGGCGTGGAGGTCCTGATCGTCTGTCCCGGCTTTACTGCGACTGGTATTGGGGCAGCGGCGTTGGATGGCGACGGCACGGTGACCCGCCACCCGCAATCCACGGTGGGGCGCGTCGCAACAGCCGGCAGCGTCGCTGAGGTGGTCTTCCGCGCCGCCGGGCGACACCGACGACTAGTGGTGCTCTCCGGCACGGGCAAGGCGACGCGGCTGCTCCACATCCTAGTGCCCACAATCTACGAACGGCTCATGGCGCGGGCACTGCGCCGCGAATTGGAGCGCCGGCCGTAGGAGTCCCTGCGCCGGAACGCGCACAGAACATTCCCCCAGTTGCTGCGCGCCGACTGTGCGGCATTGTGGGGCTTGCACATTCAGCTCCTCGGTCCGGCAACCCGCAGCACGGTGCTTGAGGCTGGGGGCGTGTGCCGCGCTGCAGTATCGTGATGGGGAGTCGGCCTGAGCGAGCGCCACCGAGGGTGGGAAAGGCAGTGCCGCTTGACGCGATGACATATACCATATATGGTCGCTATATGTCCGATCTTACCAAGACGACTGTGTACGTTTCGACGTCAGACTACCGCCGTCTCAAATCCATTGCCCGCGAGCAGAAGCGGACCGCGGCCGATCTCGTGCGAGAGGCGATCGCCGAATATGCCCGCCGTCACGGAGGCACGACGCTGCCGCGTAGCCTGGGCGCGGGGCGGAGCGGTCGGCACGACCTCAGCGAGCGTGCCGAAGAGCTGCTCAGTGGTTTGGGTCGCGAGCGGTGATTGTCGCCGACACCGGTGCGGTCATCGCCCTCATCGACGCCGACGATCGTCACCACCGCGCGCTGCGAAGGCTCTTCGAGGCCGATCCGGACGCATGGGTGCTCCCGTGGGCCATTCTTCCGGAGGTCGACTATCTGCTCATGGCGCATGTGAGCGCCCGCGCCGAAGATGCTTTTCTCGCCGACTTGGCTGCCGGGATCTATCGAGTCGAGTGGGGTGAAGAAGGTGATCTGCAACGCGCCCACGACCTGTGCGCGCGCCACCGAGCGCTGAAGCTGGGCCTTGTGGACGGTGCGGTGGTCGCGGTTGCCGAGCGCCTGCGGGCACCGGCAATCGCAACCTTGGACCTGCGGCACTTTGGCGTGTTGTCGATCCACGGCCGTCCGCGGCTCCTGCCGCGGGACCTTCCCAAGTAGCCCTGCCGGATCGTGCCACCAGTCGACAGCGTCGCTCACCAGGCGATGGAGACCCGGCAGTTAGGAACAGGCTGTTGGGTTGCGCGCCAGGCGCCGGGTTGCCGTGCTGCGCTCTTGACCCTTTTTCTTCTCAGTGCCGTAGCGGTAGTTCGCTCCCAGGGTGAACTGCATCGGGTCCTTGCTCCGCACGGTCCTGAGCCCGAGCAGGAACCCGGTCGTGTTTGTCGTTGCCTGTTGGAGGTTGAAGCCGAGATCGAAATTGCCGTCCCAGTAGCGCCAGTCAGTCTTGAGGTTCTCGATGTCCGCCCACCTGATCGCCAAACGTTCCTGCGCCGTACTCAGGCGCGAAGGCAATACCCGCAGCGGACAAGCCCGTGATCTTGCCCTGCAGGACTGTGCTTTTTGAGACTACTTCATCCGCTTCCGCCGCCGTGGCGTGCCCAACGAGCACGGTGATGGCTACCGCCAGCAGTGCACGCCATGCGCGATGAACAATCGACTGTTCATGATGTCTCGACATGATCCTCCTCCCGATATGGTTGTGGCGCACTATCAGCACCCCATGCTCCGACGCAATCACCGAGTCGCTGCGGCATCGATGGGCACGCGGGATGACACACAGCGGCCAATCGGGTATGTAGAACCTCCTTCCACACACTCACCGGGCAGGCATGGATCGCACCGTAGAGAAGGGAGCCGTTCCCGACCGGGAACCCGAGAAGCCAGCGGCGTCACCGCAACCCGTTGAGCGGCGCGCGCGTCGTCGTGGCCGGCTGGCCCGCTTCTTCCGCAGCAAGTTGCGGCCCATCTTTTCACGCCGGCTGTCGTGGCTCGCCGCCGCGGTGGTGCCGGCACTCTACATGCTGTACATGCGGCTGGTGTGGGCGACGAGCCGCATTGAGGGCCGCGACTCATTTGTCCTCCAGCGCATCGCCACGGAGCACAACGGCGCCGTCGCCTTGCTGTGGCATGAAGAAGTCATGACCGTCGCGTTTGGATACGCCTACCTCGGGCTACGTGGGCACACGCTGGCCAGCGTTGGCGAGTCGGGCGAGGTGATCGCGCGGATGTTGGCTCTCTGCGGCTTTGTGGTCTTCCGCGGCGGTTCGACCACGGGACGCTCGCGCCGCCGCGAAGGTGCCCTCGAAGAGATGATCGCTCACATGCACACCCACGATGAGGTGATCTACGGGCTGACGGTCGACGGCTCAAAGGGACCGCCGTACCGTATGAAGACCGGGAGCATCATCATCGCGCGCGAATGCGGTAAGCCGGTCGTTCTGGTGCGCACGTGGTACAAGCGCTGCCTACGCCTCCCGACCTGGGACCGCATGGCGGTACCGCTGCCTTTCAATGTGATTCGCTACTACCTGCGCGGACCGTATCTCGTGCCCGACAGCGCGCGCGACGCTGCGGGGTTGGAGGCTTTCCGCCTGCAGCTCGAGAACGAGCTGATCGACCTAGCGGCGCAGAGCTACGACGACATGGGACAGGCGCGGCCGGCGAACTTGGTGAAACGCGCGGCGCCGCCTTCCGCATCCGCATGAGCCGCTGGGTGCCGCGTGCGGGCCGCGTCGCTCACACGGGCGGGTCGTACCAGATCGGCGAGGTCCATGCGCGTTCTTGGATGGTCTTTGGCGCTGCCGGGTCTAGACACGCGGATGGCCGTTCTTCGGGTGCCAGCCGGTTGCACACCCACGTGTTCCAGCGACACGTTGGATTCTCTAGTACGCGGACGTAGTAGAACGCGACCTGCGTCGCGTTGAAGGCGGGGTCGCTCCACACGGTGCAGAGGCTGTCAGCGCCAGAGCCCTGCGGGGTACAGGACGCGAGATCGACGCTGGCGCCGTTGTTGGCATCGCCGGCGACGTCGTACACCTGCTGGTGTGCCGCACCGTTCTCAATCCATCCCTTGACGACCTGTAGGCGCTGGAGTTGCGCACCCGGGTGTTCCGCTGTGCCGGGGTCACGCAATGCGGTGATCACCAAGGTCGGCGCTGTTGCGCCGATCGGCGGTGCCATGAGGACACCACCCATTGGTACGCCACGAGCGTAGCCCACCTGCGTCAGATTCGGATCAGCGCACAATCCGCTCGGCAGATCCCACCCAGCGAAGACGCGCGCGGTGATGCGCGTGCCGCTGGTGGCGAAGGTCTCCTTGCGGCGGAGCGATTCGAAGATGCTGGATCGCGAGTTCTCTTCGGCCCACACGCCGGTGAGTGCGCCCGGGCTGAAGATGAGGCCGCCGGTCCCCACGGTGCCGCCGCCCAACAGGGTGGTGGGGGTGCCGTCCGTCTTCCCTTGATGACCCATGAAAGCCCACTCCTCAGTGAACCCGGGAGTGCCGTTGTGCGTATCCGTGCTGCCGACGAAGCCGAGACGGTACGGGTTCGCGCCGATCCGTTCCTCCTCCTGCAGGCCCGCGAGGAGTGCGCCACGAACGAAGTCGAGTCGGGACACGCAGCCCCCGTCGGCAGCGCCCTGTTGCCCGGTGCCGTTGACGCAATCGACGATTCTGCCTTGGCGACGTTTCTCGAACTCGCACTGCTCATCGGGAGCGCCGACGATGCCGGAGAGCCCGTTCCTGCATTCGGAGTTGCCCTTGTGCTGGTAGATCTCCACGAGGGGTTCGATTGCGGTACGCAGCTGTGCCTGTGCCCGCTGCTGGTCGATGGTCTGTGCGCCGGGATACTCGACGAAGAACATGCGCCCGTTGCTTTCGTTGGAGTTGTGCGGGATGGCCAGGACGTCGCAGCCAGTGCCAGCGTCAAGACACGCGGCCCGCAACTCGCGCCACAATCCTTGTGGCGTCGGTTCCTCGAACGCGGAGATCGGAAACGGTACGCGGTCATTGCGAAAAATGACGTTGCGATGCAGCGTGCTGCCCCCGGGGCTGCGGGAGTACTCGTACGCGACGAAGGCGGTGAACACGCAGCGGTCGTATGCGGCGGCTGCAGCCTCCTGGACACGCTCCCAGACATCGCCGGCGGCGTGGAGGCACACACCATTGTCGCTTCCGCAGACGTCGGCGAACCGGCGCGGGTGCAACGCCGTCATCTTCACACCGAAGCCGGCGAAGGCGTTCCCGCCGCCCATGCGGAACAGCTGGCAGTTGGGTGAATCGTAGGTGGGTGAACCCGGAGTCGAGCACGTTTCCACCTCGCCAAGAAATTCGGAGTGATCAGTGACCGCGGCGAAGTCGAGCTGGCGTTCGAGGTGGATCGTGCGCGTACCGTTGCCCTGCGCATCGAGGGGAGGCAGCGCGAGCGGTTCACCACGCGCGAAGTGATACGCCTGCAGCGGCGTCGTGCGCGTATCCCATAGATAGGCATCGAACGAGTTGCGGGTGTGTACATGCAGGTCGCCGAAGTACACATTGCGCATCGGATTGCGCTGTGGACAGGCCTCCTCTGTGGGGGGCCCGCTGAAGCAGCCTCCAAGCGCTTTGTTCATAGCGAGCATAATCTCGTCGATCGTGATCTGTCCGTTCGCGTCCGCATCGCCAGCCGGGCAGGCGGCGACGTCCGCGTTGCCGAGGACCACGTCGACCATCGCGACGATCTCGTCGACCGTTACCGTGTGAGACCCGTTGCAATCGCCCGGGCAGGATTCCTCGAGGGTTGTGCCGCCGCATGGTGCAACCACGAAGAGCCACCAGCTCAATGAAAGGGTACCCGCGACCGGGAACTTCATGCTGGGATGGTCGATACCATACGCCCACGCGGCGTGTACACTCCTAGATTGGAGCTAGCGAGGGGTGGCTGCGGACGCGGATGCTCCGCTCAGTCCCTGAGCGGAACGTTCATAGAACGAAGGCCATGTTTGTCGAGCAGGTCGTACAAGGTCACGCGACTGATGGAGAGTTCGCGGGCGGCCCGACTAATGACCCCGTTGTTCCTCCACAGGGCGCGTTCGATCAGTGCGCGTTCGAGCTCATCACGCGCCGCGCGCAGATCGCGTGGCGCTTCAGATGGAACCACATCCAACGCGTCCGCCGTAATCAGGGTCCGGGGACTGGTTACTGCCGCCGCGTGGATGACGTTCTGCAGCTCGCGGACGTTGCCCGGCCAATCGTGGCGCTTCAAGACCGACTCTGCGGCGCTATTGAGACGTTTGCACGGCATGCCCTGCTCGCGCGCGAGACGCTCGAGAAAATAGTTGGCTAGTACCAGAACGTCATCGCCGCGCTCGCGTAGCGCCGGCACGCGCATCGGCAGAACTTTCAGACGGTAGTAAAGATCCTCGCGGAAGACTTTCTCGCGGACGTCACGCTCCAGGTCACGATTGGTTGCCGCAATGACACGCACATCGAGTTGGATCAGCCGCGTACCGCCGACGCGCTCGACCGTGTGCTCCTGCAGGAAGCGCAGGAGTTTTGCCTGCAAGCCCTGACTGAGATCGCCGATCTCGTCCAGGAAGAGCGTTCCGGAGTCAGCGAGCTCGAACTTTCCCTTCTTCTGTGCGTGTGCCCCCGTGAAGGACCCCTTTTCATGACCAAACAGCTCGCTCTCCAGGAGCGTCTCGGGTATCGCTGCGCAGTTCACCACTACGAACGGCCGGTCGCGCCGCGGGCTGAGCCGCGCGATCGCCTGAGCGACAAGCTCCTTTCCGACGCCGCTCTCGCCGAGGATGAGCGCCGTGAACTCGGTTTCGGCGATACGTCGCACCCGTTGGCGCATCGCGACGACGGCCGGTGATTCGCCGATGATCCCAGTGTCGTCTGGGGGTTCTTCAACGGTGGTGCTGGCGCGACGGTCAAGATCGGCCAGATAGGCGGCACGCTTGAGCGCGCCGCGTAATTCGTCGATCGGCAAGGGCTTCACGAAGTAATCGAACGCGCCCAGCCGCAGGGCCTGCATGGCGGTCGCTTCTTCTTGGTCACTGGTGATGACAATGGCCTTGATGCTGGGATCATCGCGCAGCGCGGCTTGTAGGACGTCGAAGCCGGCGTGGCGATTGTTGAGGCCCGGGGCGAGCGCGAGGTCGACGGTCATCAACGACGGGCGTGCCTTGCGCAGTGTGTCCAACGCCTCGGCCTGCGAGACGGCGGTGTGGACCTGGAAATCGTCACCCAGGGCCCAACTCAGCTGCTTGAGGATGTGCTCGTGGTCATCGACGACCAAAAGGGAAGGTTTATCCATGCTGTGTCTCCACGATGCCAGCTTCGGCAGGCTCGGTCAGTGTGAGGGCGGGGAGGGTCACTGCGACCAGGGTTCCTGTGCCGGGTGTGCTACTGACCCGGATTGTGCCGCCGGCTGCGTCGACAATCGACTTGCATTGAAAGAGTCCGATCCCGAGCCCCTGGTCCTTCGTTGTGTGGAACGGACGGAACACCTGCTCGCGCAGAAACGCTGCCGGGATGCCGATTCCGGTGTCCTGCACGTCCACCTGCCAGACGCCTCCGTCGGCGCGGATCGCCACCGTGATCTCTCCTCCTTCGATCGGCAGACTCTCGATAGCGTTGACCAGGAGATTACAGAAGAGCTGCGCCGCTGCCGGGCGATCAAAGCGTACGAGGCACTGCCGTACGCCGACAGGCGTGATGAGCTCGACGCTGGAGCCGTGACGTAAGGCGACGCGTTGCTCGGCGATCAGGTCGCGGATCACCTCCAGCAGGTCACAGGGGGTAGGGTTTGAAGGTGTGGCAGACTCACGCGAACGCAGCCGGCCGATCAGCGAGCGCATGCGGATGGTCGAGTCTTCAAAAGCAGCGAGCGCATCGTGCACAAATGCCGGGTCATTGCGGAACTTGGCTGCATTTTCGAGCACCAACGACTGCTGCGCGACGAGGTTCTTCAAGTCGTGCACCACAAACGCGGAGAGGCGATGGAAAGAGCCGACTTCCCGCGCGTCGGCGACTTCCTCGCCGAGTCGGAAGAGCCCCAACGCGCTGGCAACCTGGGCGGCGATGTAGCGCACGAGTCGTCGGTCTTCATCATCCAGCAGGACCGGGCGTTCGGGGGTGCCAATCGCAAGGGCTCCTAGCACGCGCCCGTTCAGCCGCAATGCACACGCAAAGGACGAGCGCGTGTGCCCGGCAAGATGGGCTTCGTTATTGCTCTGCGAGCGCGCCGAGCCGTTAGCGGAATGAGGCTCGGGCGGTACCAGTTGCTCACGAGGATCGCCGTTGCCTTTGCCCGTCTCGGGAGGGGTAGCCGCCGTGGTTGCCGCACGCCGCAGCTCACCGCCCGCGTCGGTTAGCCAGATACTCACGTCTGGACCCCCGAGCGCGTTCCGGCACAGAGTCGCGGCACGTTGCACGAGATCGGGCACGGTGTGCGCGGCCGACACCAGCTCCGTCAGGCGGATCCAGACCTCCCCGTAGTCGTGCTTGCTGCGGAAGACATGCTGCCCAATCGCCACCCAGATGTGGTGCCGCCAGCGCCTTGAACCCCCGACGACCACGAGCGCGGCGATCACGGCAAAGCTGAACGCCGGCACGATCTCCGGCCCGGCGTTGTGCGCCAACTCGGTGGCCCAACCCAGGGCGACGTGGGCGGCCAAGACATAGAATGCCAGGAGGCACGCGATGGTTGCGCCATAAACGAGTCGTCGCGATGGTATCAGCGACCCGCCGGACGGCGCTTCGCGGACAGCGCCGATGGCCGAAAGCACTGCAGCAACGGTGCCCACCGCTGTGGCGGAAAGCAACGCTGTCGGGGCTACGTACCCGCGCCAGAGGACACTTGCAGCCGCCCACAGGAGGCTGGTTGCGGCACCGAGTGTGCCCACGAGCAACGCCGGGGTTGTTGCAACCCCGGCCGGGAGCCCGCCGGCTAACAACGCGACCGCCGCTCCGGTCGGTAGCGCACCGACTGCAACTGCAACCAGCCCCCAGCGTGAGAGGATCACGGCAGGCTCGGGGCCGATGCCGGTGATCCAGTCGACACCGAGTGAGAGCATCAGCACGGCTGCTGCACCGGAGGCTAGCGCCTGGACGACGAGGCAACCGCGCCAGCGTGTCCACACAATTTCGAGGCTCCGTTCATGCAGGGCCAGAGCGGCGGCCAACCACGGTCCAGGCGCAAGACAGAGTGCAGCAAGCAGGGCGTGAACTCGTTGCGGCGAGAACGGCAGCCGCAAGTACAGGCAAACGACGAGCGCCCAACCGGCCAGCGCAGCCAATGCCACAGCGACGACCGTCAACGAGCGCTTGCCCGATCGTGCTGCCTGATAGAACGACACAGCCGAGGCGACGGCACAGGTTGCGGCACTCAAATCGGAAGGGACTACCATGGATACACGCGTCGCGCAGATTTAGCTCCGCATGGAATACCCCCGGTACACGCGCGCACCCAGAAAGAAGTAGCCAACCAACGCGGGAAGATTCGTTCACTTCCTGACAATTCTACCCTTTCCGGGGTGGCAGCGAGGGATCGGGTGCGCCAGCCGAGCAGGGCTCGCCTTGCTTTCGGTGTCTCGCTTAATGAACTCGATCTTCAGGCCGGACAGAAACCGAGTCACCTCGCTTGTACGGTGGGGTACCAACGCAGCAACCCTCAACTCGTGCGGTGGGATTGAGGGAGAGGATCAGCGTCACGTTCTTCGCCAATGAACTCTCCGCTGGAACGTGGATGGGGGGCGACGAAGCCTGGTCGGAGCACTCATTGGAGAGATGCAAGGAGACCTCGGATGCGGCAGTTGGAGCCATCGGGCGGACCGCGCATACCGCACCATGCTGCGCCCCCGGCCATGCTAGGGTGAAAAGTAACGAGAAAGGCCGAGCCACAGAGCGAGTATTGACTTCTGAAGCCCGTAGATCTACGGGTGGACACGTGTCCGTGACTTAATGCACCATAAGAGGACGAGGTTCAGTGGATGCGGTGGGCGCGGGGTGGACTAACCTGTGTTGGATTGGGAGTAGAGATGCACGACTCACAGGCTTCGCTCCAGAGCACGCTGGAGAATCTCGGTTGGCCGCGCGATGTTGCATTCGACCTCGCGCGTAGTGCTCACATCCTCTCCTACGAGAAGGCAGCGACCGTCTTCCACGCCGGCGAGCCGGCCGACTTACTCTACGTGATAATGTCCGGAGAGGTTAAGTTGTACTACGGGGACGCTGGTGGCGAGCGCTTGCTCGTCGCGATCTGTCGCCGAGGGGAGTTGATCGGATCGATGGACCTCGATCTGGCGACGGGCTGTGAGAACGAGGCGACACAGTTGTTCTCGTCTGAGGCTCTGTCTCGCTGCAAACTCGCCATCATCACAAAGGCGCGTGTAGTGCACGCCGTCCGTGACCTGGGCGCGCCGGACATCCTGGCGCTTCTGCAGCGTACAAACCGCGATTGGGTGCGGTTCTGCAGCCGCTTCCTCGCGTTCTTGATGATGGACGTGCGCAGTCGTCTCGCCTACGCCATCAGTGAGGTCGCCGACACGTTCGGCATCGCGGACCCACGCGGCCGGCTCATTCCGCTGCGGCTCTCACATGAAGATTTCGGCGAACTTGTGGGCGCGTCGCGACCCATGGTGAGCAAGCACCTCAAGGAGCTGGCCGAGGCTGGTGTTTTTTACAAACAAAACGGACGCTACATCCTGTCGCACGCGGACCGGGCTGGGATGGCCCTCACGCAGGCTACGGCCGCCGGGGGCAAGCGCCCTACGGATGGTGGTGGCCTTGCGCGCAAGGGACTGAGGCCTCGGTCCTCCCGGCGCGATCACGTGACGGCTGTCGCTGTCTAGTTGGTGCATAAGCACCGTCGCCGCATAACATCCCGGTTCCGATTTGCCTGACCGCGCGCCTTGGCCCGGATAGGCTACGGGCGTGGCTGTCTACGACTCGTTCTACGGCTTTCGAGCCTCGCCGTTCCGTGTCACACCAGATCCGGAATTTCTGTTCCTGAGTCGGCGACACCGGGAGGCCCTTGCCGGCCTGATGTACGCGGTGAGCGATGCGAAGGGATTTGCGATGCTCACTGGCGAAGTGGGCACCGGCAAAACCACGCTCGTGCACGCTGTCCTGACGCAGTTGGGTGAGGGCGTCAGGAGCGCGGTCGTCCTCAACCCCAACTTGTCGCGTCGTGACCTCTATCGTCACCTGCTCGCCGAGTTCCGTTTGCCGTTAGGCCGCTCGATTGTCGAACACAGTCGAACGCTCGAGGGGTTCTTGCTCGAGCAGTTCCGGGCCGGTGTTCGGGTCGTGGTGGTGATCGATGAAGCGCACGGCCTGTCTGCGGAGATCCTCGAAGAGATTCGACTGCTCTCGAACTTTGAGACGGCGCAAGCAAAGCTCCTCCAGGTGCTTCTTATCGGCCAGCCGGAGCTTGTGGCCCGTTTGCAACAGCCCGACCTTCGCCAGCTGCGGCAGCGGCTCGCCTTCCGCTTGGAGCTCGAGCCGCTGGCGTTCCCTGAGACTATCGCTTACATGCGTGCACGGTTGGCCACCGCCGGTGGAGCGCCAGACCTCTTCACTCCCGGGGCGTGTGCGGTGCTCCACCGCTTCAGCGGTGGTGTGCCACGTTTGATCAACATCCTGTGTGACAATGCACTCGTATCCGGATTCGTGCGTGATCAGAAGCAGATCGTCAGCCGACTGGTGTATGCCGCGGCGCGTGATCTGAAGTTGCCGGCGCTGAGCCGCGTTTCGCTGTGGGATCGTGTGCGGGCACGTTTCGACCGGGCCGAGAACGTGCCGGATGTGCGCACCGTAGGCCGAGCCGCCTTGCGCGTGCCGGAGGCATCCAAGTGAGCAACCGGCACTACTCGCCTCGCAGTATCAGCATTGTCGTCACCGAGCTGGCGTGGTTGCTCATCAGCCTGGGCGCTGCGGTGGGGATCGACCTGACGCTGCAGCGATCCGACATCCATCCCATCCGGCTCCTCCAGCAAGTGAGCTTCGCCAGCCTGCTGTACGTCGGTGCGTTCTACTACGCCGACCTCTACAACTTTTCCGAGCTGCGGTTACGCCGTGAGGTGGTTTCTGCAGGAGTTCGCGCATTCAGCACACTAGCCCTGGTCTTCGGCGTGCTTTTTCTGTTCACGCAGCGACTCGCGATCCACTCATCGACGATCCTGGTGCACCTCGTGCTGACGACGGCCTTCATCATCGTCATACGCACACGCATCGATGGGGTTCTCACGCGCTATGGTGTCTTCACACGCACGGCGATTGTTGGCACCGGCCCCGAGGCACGCGCCTTGGCGGAACAGATCGCACGGCGTCCGGAAAACGGCCACAAGTTGGTATGGTTTGTATCGGTTGATCCGCAAGTCAGCACGATTGATGTGCACACACCGAACCCCGGAGTCCGCGCGGTCCCCGTCATACCAGCCGCAACGCTCCTGCAACGCGCTCGCGACGAGGGCGTCAAGCGCATCTTGGTTGCCACCGCAGATCTCGGCGACCGCCTACCAGTCGACGAGCTGCTGCGCTGCAAAGCCGAGGGGTTGGGGGTTGAGGACGGGCACACGTTTTACGAGCGGCTCCTCGGGCGTATCCTGACGGAACGCTTGCGCCCGGAGTGGCTGATATTCTCGGGCGGTTTCGCGCGCTCAGCTGGTGCGCGTGCTGCCAAACGGATGGTGGACCTGGCTGCGGCAATCGGCTTGCTTGTCGTGACGCTGCCGCTCTGCCTGGTGGTTGCCTTGGTGATCAAACTGGAAGATGGGGGGCCGGTGTTCTTCGGCCAAGTGCGGGTCGGCTGGCGGGGAAAGCTGTTCACGTTGCGGAAGTTCCGGTCCATGCGAGTCGACGCGGAAGCGCAGACCGGTCCCACGTGGGCTGACACGAACGACGCACGAGTGACGAGAGTCGGACGCTGGGTTCGGTCCTTGAGAATTGACGAGATTCCCCAAGCCTGGAATGTTCTGCAGGGAGACATGTCATTTGTGGGCCCTCGTCCGGAGCGGCCCGAATTTGTGGCCACGCTTCGTCAGCAGATTCCGTACTACGAATACCGCCACGCGGTGCGTCCCGGAATCACTGGTTGGGCGCAAGTGAAACTCCCCTACACCGCAACGGTGGAGGATGCGCGCGAGAAGCTCGAGTATGACCTGTACTACCTGAAGAACTTTTCGGTGCTGATGGACCTCTTCATTTTGTTCCGCACCGTGAAGATCATTCTCTTCGGCTGGGGCAGTCGATGAGATTGGCGTGGCACCGCAGGCGCGGTGGTATGCGCGGGAGCTGGCCACCAGACCAGGTCACGCTGCCGCAGAGGCCCCGATGACGACGGGCGCCGACCGTTCTTTCTGTACGAAAGGCCATCTTGATTCCGTGCGTTGTTAGCAGACCATTTCTCACGAGTGCTGGTACGCACCCAGACGGATACGGGTCGCGATTGCACCAATGGCCCGTACCGTAGGAGGTCGCTTCATGAGGGAACCACGCCGGATTCAGGGAAGCCGGCGAAGGCGAATGGGCGGAGCCATATGCGCGCTGGCTCTGCTCTTGAGTGGCTGCTTCAAGTCTCATCCCGGTTTGCCCGGCTTGGAGCAGCGCGACCCTGCCGCACCCACTCAGTACCAGATCGGCGCCGACGACAGCCTGGATGTCATTGTCTGGCGAGAAGAGAAGGTTTCCGGACTGGTGCAGGTGCGGCCGGACGGTATGATCACGATTCCTCTGTTGGGCGATGTCCCGGCTGCAGGCCTGACGCCGGAGCAACTGGCCGACAACCTTCGCCAGGGATTGGCACGATACATTGACGCTCCCAACGTCGTCGTCCGCGTCACCGCTATGGGGAGCCGCCGCTTCTTTGTGATCGGCAAGGTCCCCAAACCAGGAATGTACGACATGCGTCCAAACCAGACCTTCCTGCAAGCGATTGCGATGGCAGGAGGGTTCAGCGAGTTTGCCAGTCGCGGCAGCGTACGGATCGTCCGCAAGGGTGGCGGAGTGGCGGTGGAGCCGGACTACGACGCCATCGCCAAGGGCGCCGAGCCAGATGTGCGGCTCGAGCCCAACGATACGATCATCGTGCCGTAGGACGGGCACCGGCGCCTAGGCTCCACCCAACGCTACCGAACGACCATGCAAGCGGGACTTCCAATTTTTGAATATCTGAATGCCATCTACCGTTACCGATTGGTGGCAATATGTACGGTGGTGGTAGGGCTGATCATCACCGTGACGACGGTGCGTGTGCTGCCAGACGTGTTTGCCTCGACTACCCTGATCATGGTCGAGCCACAGGACGTGCCGGAAAGCTACGTGAGGGCTACCATGACGGAGCGCTTGGAGAAGCGGCTACAAGCGATGAGCCAGGAGGTCCTGAGCCGCAGCCGTCTGGAGGGCATCATCAACGATTTTGGTCTGTACCCGGAGCTGCGTCAGCAAGGTGTGCCCATCGAGCGCATCGTGGAGTCGATGCGTCGCAAGGTCAACGTGCAGGTGTACGCAACGGACAACGCCTTCCGTATTTCATACGAGGGTGGCGACCCGGCCACCGTGCAGCAAGTCACGGCCCGCCTCGCGAGCCACTACATTGACGAGAACCTTCGCATTCGCGAGGAGCATGTCACCGGCACAACCGAGTTCATGGAAAGCGAGCTTGAGAAGGCCAAGCACCAACTCGAAGTTCAGGAAGCTCAGGTCCAAGTGTTCAAGGAGAAACACATGGGCGAGCTCCCCGAGCAACGCGAGACCAACATGCGAGCGTTGGAAGGCAGCCGAATCCAGCTGCAGACGGTCAGTACTGCGCTATCCGCCGCCATGGAAAGAAAGCTTTTGCTCGACAAGCAGGTGGCCGACGCGCGCTCGGCCCGGTCGCTCCGCATCGGCACGGACGGCCAACCAGCGGCCGAGAGCCCCAGCGCGCGGCTCAGACAGTTGGAAGCGCAGCGGCTCGACCTGCAGGGACGCTACACGCGTGAGCACCCGGACGTGATCCAGGTCGAAAGCCAGATTGCACGCCTGCGGGCCGAGTTGGGTGCACCGGACGACGGCGGCACCGCGACCGTGGACCCGCTGATTCCTCCGGATCTCGCGCGCGCCGTGCTCCAAGCGCAGACGGAAATCACCCGGCTGAAGGAGGACAACGAGCGCCTGAAAAAGGCAATCGAGACATACCAAGAACGCGTTGAGAATGCCTTCGTGCGCGAGCAGGAGCTGCAGGGACTCACGCGTGACTACGAAGTCACACACCGGAAGTACCAGACGCTGCTGGACAAGAAGCTCGAGGCGCAGCTGTCACAGAGTTTGGAGCGGCGCCAGAAGGCCGAGCGCTTCCGCGTGATTGACCCCGCGAGCCGCCCACAATCGCCCACTCGCCCGAATCGGCAGCTCCTCATGCTCGGCGGCGCCGGCGCCAGCCTTGGCCTTGCTCTGTTCTTGCCGATCCTTCTCTGGCAGTTGGACACCTCGTTTCACCTTCCAGAAGAATGCGCCGCGTCCGGGCTGCCGGTGCTCGCGGTGATCTCGCGCGTGCACACGGTGGATGTGGACCAGCGGCTGCGACGATACCGGATGCGAGTGTTGGGGTTCACCGCGCTCGGGCTCCTTGTCGGCCTCGGTGGTGCGACGGCCTATGCAAAGTTTGTATTCTGATGACACGCTCGCTGCCCTGCCGCGTGTATCAGGGGGGCGTGGGTTGGCGTTGCGCGGCGCATTCCGGCAAGCATTTCCTGGTGTGATCGGTCAGCGATGAGTGAAATCTTCGAGGCGCTGCAAAAGGCGCAACGCGAAGCCGACTCGAAAGCTGCGAGCGCGTCGGCTGACGATCGGGGTGCGGCCGATGCGGCGGAGCCGACAGTGGTTGCAGGCAGTAATGGTGCACGCCCGGCAGCGGTAGCCCCATCGGCGACTGCTTCCCGGAAGGCCCGTTTCACCTGGCGACCACGGTGGTGGCGTGTCGCGAGCCGCAACGGCAAGGCGCCCCAAGACTCTCCGGTACTGATCTCGCCCCGCCAGCGCAGCCCCATCAGCGAGCAGTTCCGTGTGCTGCGCACGCGCATCGAGACCGCCGGTCCAGGCTGCCTCATGGTTACCAGCGCGCTCGATCAGGAGGGCAAAACCCTGTGCGCGACCAACCTCGCCATTGCGTTGTCGATGAGCATCGGAGCAGGTGTCGTGCTGGTGGACGCCGACCTGCGGCATCCCTCTGTTGCCCCAGGGCTCGGGCTGCGCAATCACCCCGGTCTCGTCGACTACCTGTTGGAGGAAGCAGACTGGCGGGACTGTCTCCAACCGACTGAGTATGAGCGTTTGCAAGTGATACCGGCGGGGAGGGGCTCGGCGATGTCAACCGAGCTGCTGGGCTCAGAGCGCATGAGCGCCTTGACCACCGAGCTCAAGTCATGCTTTCCCAAACACTTCCTCGTCTTCGATGCGCCACCGTTGCTCCTGACCGCCGATCCACTCGTTCTTGCGCGCCACATGGACCACGTCGTGCTCGTGGTGCGGGCTGGTGTCACGCCACGTGAGGCGGTGTTGAAGGCCGTCCAGGGATTGGGTGCGGACCGCTTCCTCGGCGCGATCTTCAATGACGCAACCGAGAATCTGTCACACTACTATTACTACAACGGACGGTATCCATACGGCGAAGAGATCGAGCCCCATCGATGACCGACGATCCGCCGACCATCGTCAACGCGCTGACAATTGATGTAGAGGAATACTTCCACCCCAATGCGATGGATGCGGCCGTGCTACCCGAGCAGTGGGACGCGCTGCCGCATCGGGTCGAACAGAATACGTATCGCGTTTTGGACCTGCTGAGCGAGTTCGAGACGCGGGGCACGTTCTTCGTCCTCGGATGGGTGGCGGAGCGGTGGCCCCATCTGGTCAAGGAAATTGCTCGCCGCGGGCACGAGGTCGCGAGCCACGGCTATGCGCACCGCTTGGTCTACAAGCTGGGGCCCGCCGGCTTTCGCGCCGACGTGATCCGTGGCAAACGCATTCTCGAGGACTGCCAAGGCCGGGCAGTCAACGGTTTCCGGGCGGCAAGCTGGTCGATCATCGCAAGCACGCCGTGGGCCTTCGACGTGTTGATAGAGGAGGGCTTTCAGTACGACTCGAGCGTCTTTCCGATCCGTCACGACATCTACGGTATTCCGGGCTTCAGCCGATTTCCGGTGAAGGTGCGGTGCCGTGCGGGCGAGATCTGGGAGATCCCTCCATCGACGGTTCGATTGTTCGGTAACAATTGGCCCGTAGCGGGTGGTGGCTACTTTCGACTGTTCCCGTACGCCGTGACCCGACGGGCGATCACCCACATCACCGAGCACGACCGAGCGCCGGCAATGGTCTACCTGCATCCGTGGGAGCTCGACGGCGACCAACCGCGCCTGCAGGCGAGCCGCACCGCGCGCCTGCGCCAGTATGTCAATCTCGACGCAACCGAGCCGAGACTGCGCCGCCTGCTCACGGACTTCCGCTTCGCACCCATCTGCGAGGCGATGAAGGTGCTTGCCGATTCCGCCCCGACACTCCAGGCCGGTGCGAGCGGATGACGGGCTCTCTCCATCAAGCGCACGAACCGCGCGACGCCGACTGGGGGTCTGCTTCGCCCGAGCTGGGTGGCCGCAAGTGAACATCAGACGCCGTGCAGGGCGCTGCTGGATGGCTGCCGCACTGGTGAGCGAACTGACTCTGGGACTGGCAACGCGTGCGGCTGCCAACCCACTCACCGTCGCCCCTGGGGTTTTCGTGAGCGAGGAGTACAACGACAACATCTTCTTTCAGCCTCAAAAGGTCGATGACTATATTACCGTCGTAGGGTTCAGGCTGAACGTCGGCTATCAGACGCAGTCGTCCAATACGACGCTCTCCCTCGGCGTCTCCGGAAACTATTTTGCCCGCCGAACCGTCGCAACCGTCGATCTCGCGCAGGGACAGTCGTTGCGATCCTCCACTTCCTACAGATACTCGGAGCGCCTGTCGTTCACGATCAACGAGCGGCTCGCCCGCCTGAACAGCAGCGCCCGCGGTCTCGGGTTCATCAACTCCGGAGGAACAACGACCGGCGATGTAACTGCTCAGGACCCTGCGCAAGTGAACCCGGGCGATGTCAATCTCCTGCTGCCTAGTGGGAGTGCATTGACGAACTCGTTCGGTCTGACGGCCAGCTATCTCCTTGCCCCCCTCTGGACGGGAGGGCTGAGCTACACCAACGGGGTCAGCAACTTCACGGACCCAAACTCGACCAACCTCACCAACAGAGTCGGTGGGCATCTGTCCTACCAGTGGAGCGAACCGCTGTCCCTCAACGGCAACTACACCTACTCGCGTTTCAACGCGAGCAACGCGCCTGATTCGGAGGGTCACACAGTGACCGTGGGGGCGGGATATACACCCGCGCCACTCTGGTCGATGTTCGGTTCGGTCGGAGCCTCGCTGAACCGTTCGGTAGGCAGCAGCAATACGTCGACGCGTACGAGCGCCGCATTCAGCCTCGGGCTCGACAGACAGTTTGAACGATCGTCCTTGTCATTGGGGGCGCAGCAGGGGCTCACGCCGAGCGCCGGCATCGCGGGTGCGTCGACCACCATCGGCGGGTACGTGAGCTATGACATTCAACTGACCGAGTACCTCAGCGGCGCGCTGCACTCGAGCTACAGCAACTTCGACACCACGAGTGGTAGCTTCGACGTCTACCAGGTACGCGCCGCGTTGTTCTATCCGGTGTGGCGGAACATCACTGCGGCGTTGGTCTATGCCTACCGCCGCCGCGATTCCAGCCAATCGATATCAAACACGCTGCAAGCAGGCACGGTCGACGGGAACATCGTGCTCATTCAGGTCGGCACGACTTTCCAACTCTGGCAACTCGATGTCTGAGGAAGTGGTCTGGCGAGCGGTAGCACCTGGTGACGCGACACCGGGGCTGGGCGATCAGTTGCTATGAAGATTCTTTCCGTCGTTGGTGCACGCCCGAATTTCGTCAAGATCGCTCCGATCCTTCGGGCGCTGGCTGCCGCCAAGGTATCGGGGCGGCACAATGAGTCCGTGCTGGTACACACCGAGCAGCACTACGACGACAACATGTCCGCCGCTTTTTTTGCCGACCTGAGGATCGAGCGCCCGCAGTATACGCTCGGAGTCGGCTCTGGCACACATGCCGTGCAAACCGCCGAGATCATGCGCCGCTTCGAGCCGGTGGTCATCGACGAGCGCCCGGACCTGGTCCTCGTCGTTGGCGACGTCAACTCGACCGTGGCCTGCGCGCTCACCGCCGCCAAACTCGGTGTGCGGGTGGCGCACGTCGAAGCGGGGCTCCGCAGCTTCGACCGCAGCATGCCGGAGGAGATCAATCGCATCGCGACGGATGCGCTTTCCGAGTACCTGTTCACCACCGAAGAGGCGGCGAATGCGAACCTGCAGCGCGAAGGCCATCCAGCCGAGCAGATCTTCTTCGTCGGCAATGTCATGATCGACTCGCTTCTGGCCTGCCGGCGTCTGGCGGAGCGCTCACAAGTGCTCGAACGACTCGGGCTGACTCGGGACTCCTACGGGCGTGACTACGCGCTGGTGACCATGCATCGCCCAAGCAATGTAGATGCGCCCGACAAGTTGAGCGCCTTGCTGGGAGCCTTTTCCGATCTCGCCTGGGAGATCCCGGTGATCTTCCCGGTCCATCCGCGGACACGGAAGCGCATTGAGGAGTTCGGTCTGACGCACTTCGTCCATCCGATGCTGCAGCCCGGGGGCTCCGCAGTTATCTGTCCCGGACGCATTAGTTTGTTGGAGCCAATCGGATACATTGACTTCCTGCGCCTCATGTCGGGCGCGCGAGTTGTGCTCACCGATTCCGGAGGTATGCAGGAAGAGACGACCTGTCTGGGGGTGCCATGCTTGACGCTGCGGGAGAATACGGAACGGCCGGTGACGTTGACGGCCGGCACTAGCACGCTCGTCGGTGCCGACCCGGCCCGCATCCTGGCTGGCGCGCACGGCGCCCTCCAAAACGGCAAGCGTCCTCTGACCCTGCCACCGCTGTGGGACGGCCGGGCCGCAGAGCGCATCGTGCGTACCTTGTATGAGCGACTGTGAGACGACGCCGCCGGCCGGGTTGATGCGAACTGGCCGGGCTGTGACATCCTCGGCCGTGAGCCCCGCGGTCGCGCCGGTCACGGTCGCTGACTACCGCGGCGAACGTGACGAGTGGGATGCGTTTGTGCGGCGCGCTCCTGGCGGTACGTTTTTCCACCTCACCGGCTGGAAGGATGTGCTCGAAGAGGCGTTCGGCTTCACCTCCCGCTATCTGGTGGCGCGCCGCGCGACGGAGTTGGTCGGTGTTCTGCCGCTGTTCGAGCTGCGCTCACCGCTGGCGGGCCGCTCTCTGCTCTCTGTGCCCTTCGCTGTCGAGGGCGGCGTCTGCAGCGGCGATGACGAGGCGCGAGGCGCATTGGAAGAAGCGGCGTGTGCGTTGGCGCGCCGCACCGGAGCTCGTTCCCTGGAGCTGCGAGACGGGCTGGAAGGGCCTGGCTTTCACATCCGCGAAGGGGTGTACTTCCGCTTCCGCCGCGACCTTGCCGATACTGACGAGGAGAACTTCGCTGCGATCCGTCGCAAGCAGAGGCGGATGGTGCGCGTCGGCCAGCAGAGCGGGCTGGTTGCCCGCGTCACCAACGATGATTTGAAGGTCTTCTTCGATCTGTACGCGCGCAGCGTGCGCCATCTCGGTACGCCGGTCTTCGCGCAACGGTACTTCCGCCTCTTGCTCGAGCGTTTTCCCCGCGACTGCTTCCTGCTGACCGTCTGGCACGGCGACCAGCCGGCGGCAGCTGTCATGAGCTTCTTCTTCAATGATACGGTGCTCCCGTACTACGCAGGGAGCCGGCACGAGCTCTTCCGCTACGCGGTCAACGACTTCATGTACTGGGAGCTGATGCGTAGCGCTCGCGAACGTGGAGCGCGCGCCTTCGACTTCGGCCGCAGCAAGAAGGGCACGGGCGCGTACGACTTCAAGTGTCATTGGGGGTTCGAGCCGGAGCCGCTGCGCTACCGCGTGTACACACCCGACGGCGCCCCGGTGCAAGCCCACACGGCGAATGACGGCCACGTACAAACGTTGCGGCGCATCTGGCAGCGCTTGCCCCTCGGACTCACCAAGCTCGTGGGGCCATCGATCATTCGCCACTATGGAGCCTATTACACGTGAAGCGCGGCGCGACCTCCTCGCGCCGTTCGCATACGCGAGCGTCCGATTCCGCTGGCTGCTGACCAGACGACGGCTGGCACCGACGTGCTCAGGTGGATTCAAAAGCTCATGTGCGTTGCGATGGACGTTGGGCGGATAGCACAGGCCAGCGCAGTATCGGCGCTGGGCCTCATGACGACGTGCGCGGCGATCGACGCATTGCATCAGACGACGCTTGCGCGGCTCGCTCAAGGTAATCTCAGCTAGGGTCGGACCCTTCATGCGTATCCTCTATCTTGCCCACCGCATCCCGTACCCGCCAACCCGCCGGAGCCAAGCAGCGTCCCCGGGCGGCAGGCGTGGGTGCCGTGATGGCGCTCCACTCCGCGCGCGGGTGGCTCGTCCCTGGCGGCGCGACGGTGGTGATCGCGGTGAGCGCGGCCCTGTCACGCACCGGCTTGGTGCCCGTCCCCGGCGCCCTCGGCGCGGCC
>JBGQHM010000010.1:0-41020 GCA_041497995.1 Binatia bacterium
ACCTTGCTGGACCGTCTCGCGGACGACTACATCCGCACCGCGCGCGCCAAAGGGGCGAGCGAGCCGCGCGTCGTGCTCACCCACGCCCTGCGCAATGCGGTGCTGCCGGTCGTGACGGTTCTTGGGCTGCAAGCCGGCGCGCTGCTGGCGGGCGCCATCATCACCGAGACCATCTTCGCATGGCCCGGCATCGGCCGCCTGACGCTGCTCGCCATCCAAACGCGTGACTACCCGCTCGTCCAGGGATGCATGCTGGTGATCGCACTCACCTACGTGCTCATCAATCTGTGCACCGACTTGCTGTACGGAGTCATCGACCCGCGGCTGAGGACTCGGCAATGAGGGACGTGCTGGCCAACCGACAGGTCGCCGCCGGCCTCGCGATCGTCGCGCTGTTCGTGTGCGTGGCGCTACTCGCACCCGTCTTGGCGCCACAGAGCCCGGCGACACAAGACCTCCGTGAAGACCTGCAGCCCCCACGTGCGAGTCACCTGTTCGGTCAAGACAAGCTCGGGCGCGACGTCTTGAGTCGAGTGATCTACGGCGCCCGCGTGTCACTGCTCGTCGGCGTCGCGGTCGCCGGCCTGTCCGCCGCCTTCGGCTTGGTGATCGGCAGCGTTGCCGGATACGCCGGCGGGCGCATCGACGACGCGTTGATGCGCACGATCGACGTCTTGCTCGCCTTCCCCGGGATCCTCCTGGCGATCGGCTTGTCCGCCGTCCTCGGCCCCTCGTTGCGCAACGTGCTCCTGGCGTTGTGCGTCATTGGGTGGACCGGCTACGCGCGCTTGGTGCGTGCCGAGGTATTGACGTGGCGCGAGCGCGAGTTCGTCAGCGCCGCAGTCGCGCTGGGTGCCACACCGCTGCGCGTGCTGGCGCGTCACATCGTGCCACAACTCGTGACACCGCTTACCGTCCAGATCACCTTCGGTATCGCTGCAGCGATCGTGTCGGAGGCCAGCTTGAGCTTCCTCGGACTCGGCGTACAGCCGCCGACGCCTTCGTGGGGCGCCATGGTCAACGAGGGCCGCTCGTTCTTGCTGATCGCGCCATACGTCGCCCTGTTCCCCGGCCTCGCCGTGATGCTGACCGTCCTCGGCTTCACCCTTCTCGGCGACGGCCTGCGCGACGCGCTGGATGTGAGGAGCAGTGACCAGTAGGGCCTCGCGTATCTCGTATCTCGTGAAGCGTATCTCGTGCTGAAACGATCCGAGCGAGATACGAGATACGAGGAACGAGATACGATACCGGCTCGCTTGACAGCCCGGTGACTGATCTGGGAGGACAAGCGGCACAATGCAGTGTCCACAGTGCCGGGCGGACAACGATGCCGGCCTCCGCTTCTGCGAGTCGTGCGGCGCGAAACTGGCCCGTCTGTGTCAGAGCTGTGGTCACGAACTGAAGCCACAGGCGCGGTTTTGCGGCAAGTGTGGCGCCTCCCTGGGGGTGTCGGGTCTCGATCAGCCAGGAGGTTGATGCGGATGCCCCAAGCCTGCCCCGCCTGTGGGCACGAGAATCGCGACACCGCGAAGTTCTGTGGTGGCTGTGCCGCCGCATTGCTGCACGAGGCCACCTGTTCAGCCTGCGGTAGCACCAATCCCCCCGGGCAGAAGTTCTGCGACGAATGCGGCGCGGTGCTTGTCGGTTCCGCTCCGAATGTAGCGGCGGGTTTCAAACCCGCCTCAGGAGCGGTGGAGCGTGGGGCTGCAGAGCACGCGGGTCTAAGACCCGCCGCTACGAAGGGACTCCGATCCCCCAGCGCCGCCCGCCCCGCCGATCAGGCCGAGGCGCGCAAGGTCGTCACGATCATCTTCGCCGATCTGATTGGATCGACGTCGCTGCACGAGCGCCTCGATGCGGAGTCCACCCGCCGCTTGATGGACCGCTACTATCGGGCACTGCATACCGCCGTCGAAGCCCACGGCGGTACGGTCGTCAAGCTGATGGGCGACGGGGTCATGGCCGCCTTCGGCGTGCCGCGCGTCGCCGAGGACGACGCCATCCGCGCCGTGCGCGCCGGCGTCGCCATGCAGGACGCCTTCCGCGAGCTGGCCCGCAACGAGCTCGCGGCCGTGGGCGACATCGGGCTGCGCGTCGGGATCAACACCGGCGAGGTCGTGGTCAGTGCCGACAACACCGACGTCGTCGGCGATCCGGTCAACGTCGCGGCCCGCTTGCAACAGGAGGCGCATGACGGCGAAGTCGTGATCGGCGAGCCGACACGCCGCCTGGTCGCGGCGCTGGTGACCCTTGCACCGCTGGGCAGCGTCGCCCTGAAAGGCCGCGCGGAGGCGATGAAGGCGTATCGCGTCGAGTCGCTCGAGCGCCCCATCGGTACCACCACGGCCGCGTTCGTCGGGCGCGACGACGAGCTCGGACGCATCACCGGCGTGTACAACGCGGCGATCGCAGCGCCGGCTGCGCGCCTGGCCGTGCTGCTCGGATCGCCCGGCCTCGGCAAGTCGCGCATGATCGAAGAGTTCACGCGCCGACTCGGGGACGCGGCCACTGTCGTCACAGCACAGTGCGACGCCGAGGGCGGCGCCACCTTCGCGCCGCTCGCGGAAGCGCTGCGAGAGC
Source organism: Binatia bacterium (assembly GCA_041497995.1). Classification (GTDB taxonomy): domain Bacteria; phylum Desulfobacterota; class Binatia; order HRBIN30; family HRBIN30; genus DATKMS01. The sequence continues at coordinate 2,581 of JBGQHM010000010.1, forward strand.
TGCTCCACAGTGAGAACGGTGGAGGCGTTCCCCTCCTTACCAAGGAGGGGCTAGGGGAGGTTGCCTTGCCGCCGGCGCTACCTCCCCCTGGCCCCCTCCTTGGTAAGGAGGGGGAAGAAGACAAGTTGCTGCGCGTAGCACTCGAGGCGGCGGTGCCCGGCACCGACGCCGAGCGGGCGCGCATTGTCACCGGGATCACGGCGCTCCTCGCCGGTTCCCCCGCCTCGCCAGAAGAGACATTCTTCGTCGTCCGCCGCCTGCTCGCCGCGCTCGCCTCGGTCAGGCCTGTGGTGCTGGTGATCGATGACCTGCAGTGGGCCGAGCCGCTGCTGCTCGACCTCGTCGAGCATCTGGTACAGTGGGGCAGCGGCGTGCCGCTGCTCGTCCTCGTCGGTGCGCGACCGGAGCTGCGTGACACGCGCTCCTCGCTCGCCGCAAGCGGTGGCTTCGTTACCGATGTGGTGACGCTCGGTGGTCTCGACGCCGGCGCCGCGATGCGCCTCGCCGCCAACGTGATCGGCGCCGCCGATCTACCGGCCGCCGTCGCGGCCAAGGTGCTCGCCACCAGCGAGGGCAACCCGCTGTTCGTCGCCGAGCTGGTGCGCATGCTGGTGCAGGAGGGGGCGCTACGGCAGGAGGGCGATCGGTGGATCACGGGTGTCGGTCTCGCGGCCCTCGAGATGCCGCCCACGATTCACGCGCTGCTCGCGGCCCGCATCGAGCGGCTGCGTCCGGAAGATCGTGCCGTTCTCGAGCGTGCCGCGGTGATCGGCCGCCACTTCTCCCGCAACGCGGTTGCTGCGCTGCGGCCACGCGAAGCCACCGACCTGGACGCGCGGATCGAGGCGCTGCGGCGCGGCGAGCTGATCGAGCCTGACGGCGGCTGGTTCCTCGGCGAGCCGGTGCTGCGCTTCCACCACGTGTTGATCCGCGACGCGGCCTACCGGCGCCTGCTCAAGGGGACGCGCGCGGAGCTGCACGGCCGCCTTGCCGACTGGATCGAAGCGCGCGCCCCCGAGGCGGTCGAGCACGACGAGACGATCGGCTGGCATCTCGAGCAGGCGCACCAACTCCTCGGCGAGCTCGGGCCGATCGATGCGCAGGGCAGGGCGCTCGGCGAGCGGGCGGCGCGTCATCTCGCCGCAGCGGGCCGGCGGGCGCTGGCGCGCGACGACGTGCCGGTCGCCGCGGACCTGCTCGGGCGGGCGCTCGATCGACTCGATGACGCTGATCCGGCGCGCGCCGACCTGGCGCTCGATTGGTGCGAAGCGCTGCTCGCGGGAGGAGATGTCGGGACGGCTGCGAAGGCGATCGAAGAGCTGGGACGGTTCATCGGCGAAGACGCCGCAGACCGCAGTGTGGCTCCCTCGCCCACGCATCTTCTCAGCGTGGGAGAGGCCAGCGTCCGCCTGCGCGCCTGGCACACCTGCTTCGTCGGCCAGCTCACCGCGCTTACGGCGCCACAGTCGCTGCACGCCACCGCCGACGCCGTCGCCGCTGCGGCCGCGGAGTTGGCGGCGCTCGGCGACACCGCCGGCGAAGCGAAGGCGCATTTCGTTCATGCCCAGGCCTTCGCGCGTCTTGGCAAAATCGGCCCCTGCGAGGCGGCGCTCGATCGCGCCCTCGCCGCCGCGCGCCGCGCCGGTGATTGGCGGCGCTCCAACACCGTCCTCGCCGTGGCGCCGCTCGCCGCGCTCTGGGGTCCGAGTCCCGTCACGCGCGCCAGCGGTCGCTGCCTCGACGTCGTGCGCGTGCTGCGCATCACGCAGGTAGCGCCCGCTGTCGAAGCCGTCGCGCTCAGTTGTCAGGGCGTGCTCGAGGCGCTGCGCGGCCGCACCGACGCGGCGCGACGCATGATCGCCTCGGCGCGGAAGATGGTGGAAGAGCTCGGCATCACGCAGCGCCTGCTCGAGGTCGACGTCTTCGCCGGACGCGTCGAGCTGCTCGAAGGCGACGCGATCGCCGCCGAGCGCTGCCTGCGCGGCGCCTACGAGGGCCTGCGCGATCTCGGCCTCGGCATCGACGCGGCGCGGGCGGCGGCGCTGCTCGGGCGCGCTCTGCTGGCGCAGGATCGAGCCGCCGAGGCGGAGGCGCTCAGCCGCGAGAGCGAGGCGCTCGCCGGCGACGATCTGCAGGCGTCGATCGCCTGGCGCGGCGTGCGCGCCGAGGCGTTGGCGCGGCGCGGCGACCATGCTGCTGCCGTCGAGCTGGCGAAGGCCGCGGTCGAGATCGCCGCCGCTACCGACGCGCTGCTCGACCACGCCGACGCGTGTCGAGCGCTGGCCGCGGCGCTGCGCGCTGCCGGGCGGAACACCGAAGCCGATGCCGAGGAGAGGCGCGCCATCGAGCTGTGGGAGGCCAAGGGCGCCACGCTGCTCGGCGAGCGTGCGCACCGCGGCACCGCGCGCGTCGAGCCTGTTGCGCGGACTCCCGAAGATCGCGCTGCGCCAGCCCCTCCGGTACGCCGGCGAGTGCGAGCGAATGCGGCGACCGCGGACGCGGCTGGGCTTGACGCCGCCGTCGCCGCCCGAGACGCGGGTGCGCTCCTTGTCCTTTTCGCCGAAGAGCTGGAAGTCGTGGATCATACCACCGGCGTTGTATTCGATCGCCACGGAGCGCTCTCCTCGTTCCGTTCCCTGATGAACGCTGGAGACCCGACGTGCCTGAACGAGCCGCTGGCAACCCTCGGCGACTCGCTCGCGCTGTGCCGCCTGTCAGTGTCAGCGAGCGGGCTCGCCCGCGGGAAGGTCGATATCGGCGCCTACGAGAAGCAAGAGATCCATCTGAACGAGGTCGACGCGCAGGGGCGACGCCGGCGGGGCGAGGTCTTCGGCACCGACCACCTGGGCGACGCCATCGCCCGCTTGTACGAGCGCTACGCCGAGCTGCTCTCCGACGGCCCAGAGCGGGTCCGCGCCGCGGCGACGGCGGGCTCGGTCGCGGTCATCGCCGGGAAATTCGACATCGATCGCCTCGCGACCGCCATCGCGCCGGACATCCAGGTCGCCGACAACCGCAACGTGGGGCTTGGAGCCGTGTCCGGAGCAGAGCCCCTGTTGCGCGCCGTGCGGGCGCTGCTGGATCTCTCGGAAGGGTTCGACTGGCGGGTGGACGACGTCTATGGGCTGCGCTCCGACGCGCTCGTCGTCCGCCACACGAGCTGCGGCACGGACCGCCGCAGCGGCGGCGCCTTCGAGCGCAGCCTCTGCGAGCTGTTCGTCTTCGGCGCCGATGGCCGCGTCATCCGCTGGGAGCGCTTCGACCTCGAGCACGTCGACGAGGCGCTCGCTCGCTTCGACGAGCTGATAGCCAATGTCCGTCATGCCGGCAGTGTTCAAGCCGGCATCCAGGAGGGGGGAGTGGATTCCCGACAGAAGATTGCGGGAATGACAGAGTGGGAACAACCCGTCATCGGCCGCCGCGTGCGCCCGAACGCCGCGAGTGCAGTGTCGACCCGCTTCGACGGGCTGGTTGGAAGCAGCTCACAACCGGAACCTAACCCCCTGGCCCCCTTCCCTGCGAGGGAAGGGGGAGGCAATGCTCTTCCTTCCCTCCCCGCGCCGGGGAGGGACCGAGGGAGAGGTTCGTCGGCTCCTTTCGCCAACGCCGCGACGCGCTTCTGTGACCGCTTCGTTCGAGCCTGGGCTGCGCGTGACTGGGATGCGGTAACTGCACTGCACTCCCCGGCGCACCACAATGACGATCGCCGCCGACTCATGCAGATGCGGGTCGCGGCTGAGGCGAACCTGACCCAGCTGCGCACGCTGTTCGAGGTGCCGCGAAGTCGGATGGCCATGACACCCGTCGCGACGCGCGGCGAACGACTGGCACTCAGCCGCATACTCTACGAAGGCGACAGCGACGGAGGAGGCGGTACCCTCGCCATCGATTACCTCGGCATCATCGAGAGCGATGGCGACGGCCGCCTCATGGAGATCGTGCTCTTCGACCTGGACGACCTTGACGCCGCCTACGCCGAGCTCGAGCGGCGCTACGACGTCGCCGAAGGCGTGGCGCACGGCGTCTTTATGCGCGCGTTCACCGCTGCGGTCGCGAGCCGCGACTGGGAGCCCGTGCTCGCACTGTGTGCGCCGGGGTTCGTCGAGTACGATCATCGTGCCCTCGCGGTGCTCGGGACGACGCGCAGTGCCGAGGCGTGGGTACAGAACTTCCGCACCCTTACTGACCTCGCGCCGGATACCGTCTATCGCGTCGATCACTTCCGCTCGGCCGCGCACGGGTTCTGGTCGGTGGGCACATGGCACGGCTCGCGCGAGGGTGGCAACTACGAGATTCCGATCAACGCCGTCCTCGAAATGGACGGCCGGGGCAGACTGGCCGGGGCCGACATCTACGACCCCGACCAGCTCGACCAAGCGCGTGCGCGCTTCGACGAGCTGAACCCCTGTGTGTCTCCCCTTGGTAAGGGGAGAATTGAAGAGGGGTCACCGGCTGCGCCCTTCGCCAACGCCGCGACGCGCGCGGTGGACCGCGGCACCGCGGCGCTCGAAGCCCGCGACTGGGAGGGTTTTGCGGCCCTCTTCGCCACAGGGTTCCGCCACTATGACCGCACCCGGATCGCCCAGCTCGAGACCGATGGACGGCAGTGGCTCGCCTCGTTCCGCCAGATGGTCGAGATGACGTCCGCGCGCCCGACCCAGCAGGTGCTCGCCACGCGCGGCGAGCGGCTGGCACTCTTCCGTGTGGTCTGGCGCGGCGCGGAAGGCGACATCGGCCCGAGCGAGATCGACTGGGTGCTGATCATCGAGGTGGACGGCCGCGGCGACCACGTGGCGGTCGTCGCCTTCGACCCCGACGACCTCGACGCCGCTTACGGCGAGCTCGACGCGCGCTACGCGGAGGGCGAGGCCATGGGCTACGAACGCGAGGGGGCGGCGTCACGCACGGATGCCCTCTTGGCCAGCCGCGATTGGGACGCTGTTGCCGCTGGCTGTGCCCCCGATTTCGTCTACCGCGATCACCGGCTCCTGGGCTGGGGGGATACGGCTCGCGACGTGGCGGCGTTTGTCGAGGTGCAGCGTGTGCTCGCCGAGCTCGCCCCCGATGTGCGGGTGCGCACCGACCACGTCCGTCTCTCCAGGCGTGCTGCCCTGCGGCAGATCGCCTACGTGGGCACCCGCGATGGCGGTGCCTTCGAGACGCCGTTCCTCACGGTCGTCGAGACGGACCCGAGCGGCAGGCGCCGAAGCGTGGACAGCTACGATCTCGACCAACTCGACCAGGCTCGCGCCCGCTTCGCCGAGATCACCGCGGCGGCGGCGGAGACGCACTTCGCCAACGCCGCGACCGCGACGGTAGATCCAGTGATTGCCTGCTTGGTCGCGCACGATTGGCAGGGCTTCGAGCAGCTGTTCTCGGAGGACTTCCGCTGCTCCGACCGTCGGCGCCTGGTACAGCTCGAGCTCGACCGGGATCAATATGTTGCGTTCACCCGCGAGGTCAGCGACGGGCGCACGATTCGCGGCGGCTCTCAGGTGATCGCGACGCGGGGGGATCGGCTGACGCTCACGCGCTCCACCTTCGAGTTCACGGACGCAGACGTCGGGCCCAGCGAGATCGCGTTCCTCATCCTGACGCAGGTGGATGATCGTGGCCGCATCGTCGTGTACGTCCGTCTCGACCTCGACGACCTCGACGCAGCCTACGCCGAGCTCGAGGCGCGCTGGGAAGCGGGCGAGGCCGCAGCACACCCGCTCGCATCGAGGTGGCTCCCGGACTACCGGCGGTTCTTCGCGGCGCGTGACTGGAACGCCATGGCCGCGATCATGGCGCCCGACCTGGTCTCGCACAATCACCGTCTGGTCAGCTGGGGAACCTTGCACGGGCCGGCGGGTCTAGTCTCGACGATGCAAGCACAGATGGATCTGGCGCCGGACACACAGGTGCGGGTCGATCACGTCCGCACGTGCGCAGGCGGCGTGCTTTTCGGGTACGCGTGGCACGGCACGCGAGACGGCGGCGCATTCGAGAACCTCTTCGTCGCCGTCATCGAGATCGACGCGCTCGGCCGGGCCAGTCGCGTCGACGTGTGGGAGGCCGAGCAGCTCGAGCGGGCACACGTGCGCTTTGGAGAGATCGCAGCGAAACCTACCCCCCTGGCCCCCTTCCCTACGAGGGAAGGGGGAATGGAACCCCTCTCTCCGTCCCTCCCCGCATCGGGGAGGGATCGAGGGAGAGGTGCCCTGCGCGTCCCGCCCAACGCGTCGACGCGTGCAAACGATCGCTGGTGGGCGTGCGTCGAGGCCGGGGATTGGGATGCGCTGCGGCCGCTCATCGAGCCGATCGTCTTCGAGGATCGGCGGCGATTGATCCGTATCGCCGGCGGCGCCGACCTGTTGGTGGCGGACAGTCGACACATCTGGGAAACCGGCTTGCGCCCGACGCGCACCCTCCTCGCCACCGCCGGCGATCGCCTGTCGCTCGAACACATGCTGTGGAGCGTGAGCGACGAGGGGCAGCGCTCGGAGATCGACGTCCTCAAGGTCTGCGAGGTCGATCGCGAAGGCCGCATCGTCGCTTACCTGATCTTCGACGCGGACGATCGCGCCGCCGCCAGTGCCGAACTCTTCGAGCGCTACTCCCGCAGCGGCGCCGATGAGATGCCGGCGGCGTGGTTTGAATTCGTGCGCGCGTGGAACGCCCACGACCTCGGCCGACTGCGTACGCTCCTGCCGAGCGACTACTTCTTCCACGACCATCGGCACACCGGCATCGGCCGAATGAAGGGCGAGGCTTACATCGCCTCGCTGGCCGCCTTGTATGAGCTCAGCCCTGACGTGCGGCTCGAGCCGCTCTACTGGGTCGCCGGGGCGGCGCACGGTCGCGTCGGCGTCATGCGCTGGGTCGGCACGAACGCGGAAGGCGGCGAGTTCGAGGCGGTCTTCGCCGGGCTCTCCCTGTACCGAGGCGAACGGCCCGTCGGCGCCGAGCTCTTCGAGATCGCCGATCTCGACGCTGCGCTGGCACGCTTCGAGGAGCTGCGGCCAGACCCGCTGGGCATCCCGCCGAACGCCGCGACACGCACGATCGCTCGATGGGGTGAATCCGTTCTGGCTCGCGACTGGGCTGCGGTGCGTGCGCTCGTCAGCGACGACTTCGTCTACGAGGATCGCGGCAAGCGTGCGCTGGTGCGCGGTGACGTCGAGACGTGGATCGCCTCGGTGCAGTTCAACGCCTCGCTGCCGGGGCTCCGGGTCGAGACCGAGCTTATCGGCACGGTCGGAGACCGGATCGCGATCGAGCGCATGGTGTGGACCGGGGGCCCCGAGGGGGACGCGTTCGAGATCCCCCATATCCGGGTCATCGAGGTCGACGCCGATGGTCGGCTGAGGACGTCGATCTTGTTCGATCTCGAGGATCGCCGCGCCGCGTTTGCCGAAGCGCAGGCGCGCTTCGTGTAGTGATGTCGTCGATCCCAATAGATGCGCTCCTCACACGGTCACCTGGCTACTCTGCCCCGGGCTGGCGCACCGGCAGCGTAATCGTGAACGTTGACCCCGCCCCTGGTATCGAGTCGACGCGCAAGGTCCCATGGTGGCGGGCCACTATCCCGTACGACACGCTCAGTCCCAGGCCCGTGCCCTGCCCCACCGGCTTGGTTGTAAAGAACGGCTCGAACACCCGGGCACAAGTATCCGCTGCCATCCCTGGGCCGTCATCTCGGACGGCAACGGTCACCAGCGCCTCCTGAGTACCTGTGGTGATCCAAATGTTCCCGCGCTGGCTGCCGATGGCATCGGCAGCATTGGCGAGCAGATTCATAAACACCTGATTGATCTGGCCAGGGAGGCATTCGACGTCGGGTAACGCGCCGTACTCGCGATGGACGGCAATGCGATCGGCGAAGCGGTGTGCGATCAGCGCCAAGCTGCTGTCGATACCGCGGTGCAGATCCGTCTGCTGCCAGGTCTCGCGTTCATTGCTGCGGGAAAACGCGCGCAGCTGGCTGACAATGGCGGTCGTACGGCGCGTGCCCTCTTCACAGTCATCAAGCATCGCCGGTAAATCCGCGAGCACGCTGTCGATGCGCAACTCGCCGCGCACCTGGTCGAGCCGCGCACGTTCGTCGGCCGGCAACGCGGCATTCGCGTATGCCTCGAGTGCCGCGGTGAGCCGCTGGACATACGTCCGCATGTGCTCGATGTTGCCCGCCACGAAGCTGATCGGGTTGTTCAGCTCATGAGCGACGCCGGCGACCAGCTGACCGAGGCTGCGCATCTTCTCCGAGTGCACCAGGTGCGCTTCGGCCTGTTGCAAGCGCGCGTAGGCCTCCTGCAGCTCGCCATGCGCCCGCTCCGCCGATGACAGCGCCTCCCGCAAGCGCTGGTTTTTTTCTTCCAGATCGCGCTCGCTTGCCCGCAAGCGCTGCGAAATGTAGCCGCCGAGGTAGATCAGAAGCGCCAGGCAATAGAGCAGGAAGGCGGCCCAGGTTCCTTGATAGAGGACGGCCGAGGCAGGAGCACTCGCGGCGAACAGCGGCGCCCCATGGATATAACCTGCCGCCTGCCCACCGACCGCTGCCAACCACAGCAGGATTGCGAGCACCGCGCTCGCAGCGGCGACCAGGGCATCGACGATCAGCGCCGTCGCCAACACCTGGACGACGTAGAGCATCATGAACGGGCTCTGCACGCCGCCGGTGCTCACCACCAGGTACGTGGCAAACACGTGATCGAGCGGAATCGCCAGCGCCGACACCTGCCACACGTAACGCCGGTGCCGCACACACCAGCCGTTCGCGGCGTTCAGCAGGCCGCCCACCACGGCGACCTGGTAGACCGGCGCGACGGTCGCAAACAGACCGAAGCGATGCACGACGACCGACAACAGCAGAAAACCGGCGATCGTCAGCCAGCGCACACGGACCGCCCACAGCAGTCGGTCCGGCGCCGACAGCAGCGTCTGCAAGCGCTGAGCAAGCGGCGGCATGGGATTGGGCCGGATGGTAAGGCCGCCGACCATCCGAACACAAGCGCTACGCCGCAACGGGCGCGATTGCGACGGCCACTCGTGTCCGTGACACTTGCTTGACAACCTGGGAGGCGGATACTAGCTTTCGCGATGCGATTCAGACCCCGCGGTACGTCGAAAGCCCAATCAAATAAATGTGTCGGCCCCGGCGTCCAAGGCGGAGGAGGTTGCTGAAATGTCCAACATGTTGAAGACCACTCTGTTGTTGGCGCTGCTCACGGGCCTCATCATGGGGATTGGGCAGTTCCTCGGGGGCTCGCAAGGTTTGATCGTCGCGTTCGTGTTCGCCGTGGTAATGAACTTCGGCAGCTACTGGTTCTCCGACAAGCTGGTCTTGGCGATGTACAGCGCCAAACCGGTCGGCATCAACGAGGCCCCGGATCTCTACCGGATCGTGCAGAACCTGGCGACGCGGGCACACATGCCGATGCCGAAGCTCTACGTCATCCCCAGCGAAGCGGCCAATGCCTTCGCCACCGGGCGCAGCCCGGAACATGCGGCGGTCGCGGTGACCGAAGGCATCATGCAGCTGATGAGCTGGGACGAGCTCGAAGGCGTGCTGGCGCACGAAATGAGCCACGTGCGCAATCGCGACATCCTGATCAGCTCGATCGCCGCCACCCTGGCTGGTGCGATCATGATGTTGGCCAGCATGATGCGCTGGGCCGCCATCTTCGGCGGCGCGTCGCGCGATGAGCGCGAAGGAGGCGGCGGCATCATCGGCCTGCTGGCCATGACGATCCTCGCCCCCCTGGCGGCTACGGTCATTCAGCTCGCGATCTCGCGCTCACGCGAATATCAAGCCGACGCCAGCGGCGCCGAGCTGCTCCACAACGGCGAGCCCCTGGCGCGCGCGCTAGAGAAGCTCGAGGTGTCGGCACAGCGCATACCGCTACAGGCCAATCCGCAGACAGCGCATTTGTTCATTGTGAACCCGCTCACCGGCCGCTCCTTCGCGAACCTCTTCAGCACGCATCCGCCGCTCGAGGAGCGCATCCGCCGCCTGCGGGAGATGAGGGTGTGAGTGCACGCGACGCCAGTGCGAATTCACTGAGCCCGATGCTGCGCCGGCACATCGGGCTTTTTCGTAGACACGCATGAGCAACGACGAAGAGAAACAGGAGAAGCGCGGGTTCAAAGTTGAGGACCGGCGCCGCTTCTCGGACAGTGGCGAGACACGGTCCGAGGCGGGCGCTAGCGCCCCAGCGGAGAGCCGTGCTGCCGTCGACGACGCACCCACGGCCGCCGCCGTCGCAGCGCAGCGACCGGAGCCAGCGTCGATGGATCTCAATTTCTCCACGTTCGTCATCAGCTTGAGCACTCAGGCGCTGGCGCATCTCGGAGAGATCGAGAATCCCATCGATCGCAGCATGGCGATCGATCTGGGCGCCGCCAAGCAGCTGATCGACATCCTCGGCATCCTGAAAGACAAGACCCAGGGCAACTTGGACGCGACGGAGGCCGGGCTGCTCGACGGCGTGCTCTACGATCTGCGCCTCCGCTACGTCGAACGCGTGAATAGCCGCTCCGGCAAGGCCTAGACGCTAGACACCGCCCGATTAACGTTTTCATGTCACACAGCCAATTGGAGCTGCAAAAGGAGGAAGCATGAGTGCGCACACGCGCGCCCGTCGCACGATTCTCTGGATCGGCACGGGGTTTCTCGTCGGCGTCCTGACCACGATCGGACTCAACCTCGGACAGCGGGTGGAAGCCATCAGTTTCTGGGGTGAGCAGGAACCGACCCCACAAGCCGCGGCGCCGACACCCGCAGCGCAAGGTCCCGCCATGCTCAGCGGGCTGCCCGACTTTGCTCGTCTCGCCGAAAAACTCAGCCCCTCCGTGGTCAACATCTCCACCACGTCTCAAGGTGAAGCGCACCCGCAGATGGGCGGCCCGCAACAGGGACCGCAGGGGCCGTTCGGTGGCGGACGCCAAGACCCAAAGGAGTTCTGGGAACCTTTCGAGCGCTTCTTCGGCCCAATGCCCAAACGGCCGTTCAAGCAACGCAGCCTCGGCTCTGGATTCATCGTCAACCGCGACGGTGTCATCCTCACCAACAACCACGTGGTCGAGAACGCCGATGAGATCCTCGTCAAGCTCGCCAACGACAAGGAGTACAAGGCAAAGATCCTTGGCCGTGATCCAAAGACGGACATTGCGGTGATCAAGATCAGCGAGGCCCCGGATCTCACGCCGGTCACGCTCGGCGACTCCGACGCGCTCCGCGTCGGTGAGTGGGTGATGGCCATCGGCAACCCGTTCGGCCTGGAGCACAGCGTCACCGCCGGCATCGTCAGCGCCAAGGGGCGCTTCATCGGCCAGGGCAGCTACGATCAGTTCATCCAAACCGATGCCGCCATCAACCCCGGCAACTCGGGCGGCCCACTGATCAACCTGCGCGGCGAAGTGGTCGGCATCAACTCCGCTATCTTCAGCCGCTCCGGCGGCAACATCGGCATCGGCTTTGCCATCCCCGTCAACTTAGCAAAGGACGAGCTCCCCGAGCTCGAGGAGAAGGGGAAAGTCACGCGCGGCTGGCTCGGCGTGCTCATCCAAAAGGTCACGCCCGAGATCGCCGAGTCCCTCGGCCTCGACGAACCGAAGGGCGCGCTGGTCGCCGACGTGATCAAGGACGGACCGGCCATCGAGGCCGGGATGAAAGTCGGCGACGTGATCGTCGAGTTCGACGGGCACTCGGTGAAGGACAACACCGAGCTGCCACTGCTGGTGGCGCGTACGCCGGTCGGCAAGAGCGTCAAGGTGAAGATCATCCGTGACAAGAAGGCCGAAACGCTCTCCGTGACCATCAACGAGTTGAAGGACGAGGAAGTGGCTGCCGCCGGCGCCCAAGAGGAGGAAGGGTTCGGGCTGACCGTGCAGAATCTCACGCCGGACATCGCCGAAAGCCTCGGCATCAGCGGCGATGTGAAGGGCGTGGTCGTCTCCGCCGTCGAGCCAGGCGGCAGCGCCGATGACGCCGGGCTGCGGCGCGGCGACGTCATCCTCGAGGTGAACCGCGAACCGGTGAAGGACACCAACGCCTACCGCAAGGCGATCAAGTCGGCGGGCAAGGGGAAGAACGTGCTGTTCCTCGTGCGGCGCGGTGACAATTCCATCTTCCTCGCGCTCAAGCCGTCCACCGACTAGCGGGCTGCGCCCAGCGTCTTTCTATGGACCGCTCCCGTTGGTCGCTATGGGCTCCCCTCGCAAGAACTTGACTCAGGCGCGATGAGTCTCTGCCCTCGAAGACATCTCGCCGCTGGGCGCGAAAGCGGCGTACGTACGTGAGAGGCCAGGGAGATCTCCCTGGCCTCTCTCACCTTCGATTTGGCTGACCGCTAACTGCCGACGGCCGACGGCTCTCAAATGCTACGACGCTTAGCCTTTGGACTGCTCGTGCTGATTGCTGTCGCGGGCCTCGCGGGCCTGGGCGTCGCAGCTCACTACGTCCGCCGATGGGACGCGATCGTCTCCGAACGCTTCCGCACCCACCACTGGGATTTTCCCTCCAAGATCTACTCCGACAGTCAGCTGATTTACCCGGGCATGGATCTCAAGGCCGTCGGATTCTTCGATCGGCTCCACGACCTGGACTACCAACCGGTCACCACGCCGGTCGAGCGTGCAGGGGACTATCGGATCGACGAGCACAACGGCACCGTCGATGTTTACTTGCGCGATCTGCCGACCCCGGTCGGCGACACCGATGCACGACGCGTGCGCCTCTTCGTCACCGACACCACGGTAACGCGCATCGTGGACCTCAATGACGAAACGAAAGAGCTGTTCGCCATCGAGCTCGAACCAGCGTTGCTGAGCGGGTTGTACCAAGGCGCCTGGGAAGAGCGCCACCTCGTGAGCCTCGGCGAAGTCCCTCCGCTCCTGCTGCGCGCCATCATCGACGTCGAGGACCAGCACTTCTACGAGCATCACGGCATCGACGTCAACGGCGTCGCCCGCGCCTTGTTCGTGAACCTGCGCAGCGGACACACCGTGCAGGGCGGCAGCACGCTCACACAGCAGCTGATGAAGAACTTCTTCCTCACCGACGAGCGCAGCATGCGGCGCAAGGTGCGCGAGGCGCTCATGGCTCTGATCGTCGAACGCCGCTTCACGAAGCAGGAGATCCTGGAGAACTACGTCAACGAAATCTACTTCGGCCAGAAGGGCGCGCAGGGCATCTACGGCGTGTGGGAAGCCTCGCGCTTCTACTTCGCCAAAGAGCCGCAGGACCTGTCCGTGGCGGAAATGGCGATGGTGGCCAGTCTCATCAAGGCGCCGAACCGCTACTCGCCCTTCCGCGATAAAGAGCGTGCCCTGCACCGGCGCAACTACGCGCTCAGCCTGATGCTCAAGCAAGGCGACATCACCGCCGAGCAGTACGCGGCCGCAGTGGCCGAACCGCTGCGCATTGCGCCGATGCTCAACCAGGTGAAGGACGCGCCGTACTTCGTCGACTACGTACGCCAGGAGTTGTCGCAGGCGTACCCGTCCGACGTCCTCACCACCGAGGGGCTGCGCATCTACACCGCCCTCGATATGCATCTGCAACGTTTGGCCGAGCAGGCCGTGCAGAACGGCCTGGCGGATCTCGAGAAGCGCTACCCACGTCTGCGCGCCGACAAACCGGCCGACCAACTGCAGGCATGCCTGATCGTCATTCAGCCGCAAAGCGGAGCAATCAAGGCAATGATGGGCGGGCGCGACTATCGCTCCACCCAGTTCAACCGTTGTACGCAGGCGCTGCGGCAACCCGGCTCGGTGTTCAAGCCGTTCACGTACCTCACCGCGTTCGAGCAGACGCGCCACGGCGATCCGCACATCCTGCCGACGACGCGCATCGAGGACGAGCCGTTTGACTGGGCGTTCGACAATCAAGTGTGGAGTCCGGCCAACTACAAGAAGCGCTACATGGGCATGGTCAGCGTACGCGAGGCGTTGGAGTTCTCGCTCAACGCCGCCACCGCGCGCTTGGCGCAGCAGATCGGGTTGCCGGGGATTCTCGAAACGGCCCGTCGCATGGGCATCAGCTCGCCGCTCCCTCCGTATCCGTCAGTCGTGCTCGGCGCCGCCGAGGTGACACCGTTCGAAGTAGCACAGGCGTTCTCGGTCCTGGCCAGCAGCGGTCTCCGCGCGGAACCCCTCTCCGTGAAGAAGGTGATTGACCGCGGCGGTCTGCCGATCGAACGCAAGCCGGTCCAGGTCGAGCAAGTCATCTCGCCCGACACCGCCTATTTGGTCACTCATCTAATGGAGGGCGTCCTCGACTACGGTACCGGTAGCGGCGCACGCAAGCGCGGATTCAAGCGCCCGGCCGCCGGCAAGACCGGCACCACCAACGACTACCGCGACGCCTGGTTCGTCGGCTTCACACCTGATCTGCTCGCCGTCGTCTGGGTCGGCTTCGATCAGAAGCGACCGATCAACCTCGCCGGCGGCGAAGCGGCGTTGCCAATCTGGACCGAGTTCATGAAGCAAGCCACCACCAGCATGCCGGAGAGCACCTTCGTCCCACCTCCTGGCGTATCGCTGGTCAGCATCGATCCGCTGTCCGGTCAGCTGGCAACACCGGCGTGCACCGAGCGACTCGACGAGGCGTTCTACAAAGGCGATGAGCCGACGACGCCGTGTCCATTGCACACGCCGCAGACCGAGACGCCGGAGGCGCCAGTTGCAGCGCCACTCTGAACTACTAGCGTTCAGTTTCTTCGTAGGCCGCGAGGATTTTGAGAAGAGAATCACGAAAGCACGAAATTTCGAAAGCATGAAAAAGGAGAAGGTCGTTCCCTTTTCGCGTTTTCCCTCTTTCGTGTTTTCGTGATTCTCATTTGGTTGTGGCCATCGGCCGCGCTGCGAAGGAGACGCAGACCGTACGTCGCTTGCTTTCCCCTCCCCAGCTTTCTAGCCTGCCGGCGCTGCTGGAGGCGGACATGAAGAACGCGATCGCAACCACACAAGCGCCACAGGCCATCGGCCCATACTCGCAGGCGGTGAGCGCCGGTCCGTGGCTGTTCTGCTCTGGCCAGATCGGCCTCGATCCGGCCACGGCGGAGCTCGTGGCCGGCGGAGTCGAAGCAGAGACCAATCGGGTCTTGGAAAACCTGCGGGCCGTGGTCGCCGCCGCCGGCGCGACGCTCGACAACGTGGTGCGGACGACGATCTACCTCGTCGACCTCGGCGACTTCGGGCGCGTCAACGAGATCTACGCACGCTTTTTCCGCGCGCCGTTTCCGGCGCGCGCCACGGTTGGGGTCGCGGCCTTGCCGCGCGGGGCACGAGTCGAGATCGATGCGATAGCGTTGCTGGAAGGAAGCTGAATCGTCAGGCCGCGGCGGTTTGCGCAGCTTTGCGCGGCGACGCCTTCACCACACGCCCCGAGCGGATGCACTGCGTGCATGCGAGGATGTAGCGTACCGTCCCCTCAACGTTGGCGTGGACGCGTTGCAGATTGGGTTTCCACCGACGCTTCGAACGATTGTTCGCGTGACTGACGATATTGCCAACCGACGGGTGCTTGCCACAGACATCACAAGTTCGTGCCATGATTACTCCTTGGGCTGGAGTCGGTAGCACAGGGCAGACGCGGCTGCAACGTGACCGCGTCCAAAGTCTAAGGTCCAAAGTCCAAAGTCAGGACTTTCGACGTTGGATCTTCGACGTTGGACTTTGGACGTTGGACCTTGGACGTTGCCGGGTGCGCTTGCAGATCGTTTGAACCAGCCGCGTGGTCGAGTACCCCGGCGCAAAGCGCAACGACCGCACCGCACCGCCACGGGCACGAACGATGTCCGCACCGACAATGTCGTCGGGCTTCCAGTCGCCGCCCTTCACCAACACGTCCGGCTGCACTTGTTTGATCAGCTCGTACGGCGTGTCCTCACCGAAGACAATGACGTAGTCGACCATCTCCAGCGCCGCCATCACCTCGCAGCGATCGCGCTGCGACACCAGCGGCCGCGACGGCCCCTTCAGGCGCCGCACCGACGCGTCGCTGTTCAACCCGATCACCAGCACATCACCGAGCCGCTTCGCGGCACGCAAGTAGCGGACATGCCCCGGGTGGATGAGATCGAAGCAGCCGTTGGTAAAGACAATGCGCTTCCCTTGGCGCCGGAGTGTGTCGAGGCGGCGCTTCAGGCCGCTACGTGTGAGGACTTTGGTCATCAACGGGACTGTATCCCGCTTCCATCAACGGCGATCAAGCGCACGCGCTTGGAGCGACAAGGAAGCCGCCTTCCGTTGCTTTGGGTGTGGCCAGTGTACGCCTCGCTTGCTTCCTTAGCCGGACAAGCAGTCGCTGATGCGAGGCGGCGCTCTCCTGCGGATCGATCCGGCCTTCGGCAACGAGGCGGGCGTGGATCTCGGTGGCCTCCGCCTCTGAGGTGCCGTCGAGACCGGCAAGGTCGTGCATGGAGATTCTCGATGATCACTTCCCGCTCGGCCTCAGTAATCTCGACGAGCTTCGATCCCATCAGGTTTCCACGATTCTTGGGTCGCCTTCGTTGTCTGCTCATACAGATAATACGGGCCGACCGGCTGGATGTTCGTGCGGCCTTCGACAAATTATTGAGGACCTTGCACACAGCCGTCGGTGGCCGCACGTTGCATTGGTTGAAGCCCGAGCGATACACTGACCGCGATCGGAAGGCTTGAGCATGGCAGCGAACCAGCACCCAATCGTGATCGAAGAGGTGACCGACCCGCAGGAACTGGCGAAGGCACGGGCGCAGGACGAGCGCTTCGAGCGCAACCTGCGGTGGTTCACGAAACACGCCTCAGAAATCTACGCTGTCCACCGAGGCAAGTGCGTGTGCGTTGCCGGCAAGGAGCTCTTTGTCGCCGACGCGCCTCAAGATGCCGTGGCCCTTGCGCGCGTACGCCATCCGGAAGATGACGCCTTTCTGATGCGCATTATTCCGCGCGAGCGGGTGGCGCGAATCTATGCTCATCGCCCGGTGAATGGTATCCGCGCGATGCTGGCACCGACGCTGCGTGCTTCGCGGTGAAGCCGTTGCAGTGATCGGCCGGACCTAGGATCAAGCAACCAGTTCGTGTACGCTTCTGAAGCTCGCGAGAATCGATGCCATGAAACGAACCAACATCGCCTTAGATGAAGACCAGTATCGGCTGCTCAACCGCGTCGCGCTCGCCCAAGGATGCAGCCGCACCAAGTTGATCCGTCAGGCAGTCGATCAGTTTCTCGCAGTGGATCACCGAGACAGTGGCCCGGCCTCGGGTGACAGATGGAGCCGGCGCTTGAACCAGCTTCTTGTTCGGGTAAGGGAACGCACACAGGGGCTCTCGTCAAACGAGATTGAAGCAGACGTCACGGCAGCCTCGCGGGAGGTGCGCCGCCGGAGGTCCCACCCTGCGCGCTCTCATCGACACCAACGTCTGGGTCTCGGCGCTCCTTAACCCCAAGGGATTCCCTGCACGCGTGCTCGAGGCGTTGAGAGCCCGACGCTTTGTGCCGGTCCTGAGCGAAGCGCTCGTGGAAGAGCTGCTCGATGTCCTCTCACGACCACGGTTGGTGAGGAAGTACCGGCTCGCGGCAATCGATATCGCAGAATTTGCCGCCCTGTTGGACGAGCGAGCCTTGAAGGTGGATCCCAAAGGCAAACTTCGGCTATGTCGTGACCAAGCGGATGACGTTGTGCTTGAGACCGCGCTTCTCGGGAAAGCGCAGTACGCCGTCAGCCGCGACGACGATCTCAAACGTGACTTGGAGTTGATGAGACGTATGCAAGAGCAGGGCGTGACGGTGGTGAGCGTCAGCCAATTCCTCGCCGTCCTGCGTACCACCGGTCCTCGACGCGGACGGAGCTGACAAGCGATGCCCATTTCCTTGTAAACCTCCCACCCCGGTGTTAGGAAGCGCGCATGCCGGACTATCGTCGGCGGGCGGCGCGCGAGGCGATGAGCGTGCATCTCGACGTGAACGGCATGATGGCTGAGGCCATCGGCCAGGCGGGGGTTGAGCGGGATGAGGTAGAGGCCCTGGCTACGCGCGCAGCGGAGATCGCACACGCGCTGCAGGGGAAACGCGCCGGCGGCGAACTTCCCTTCTACGATCTGCCGACTCAAAAGGATGCCCTGGCGGCGACGAAAGCGTTGGCCGCAGAGGTCCGCGCCGAGTGCGACACGCTGGTCGTCTTGGGCATCGGCGGGTCGGCGCTCGGGACCAAGACGCTCCTCGGCGCTCTCGAACCGACCCGACGCGTCGTCGTCGCCGACAACATCGATCCCTGGACCTTCGGCGCGTTGCTCGACAGCCTCGACCTCAATCGCACCGCCTTCAACGTGATCAGCAAGTCCGGCGAGACCGCCGAGACCATGGCCCAGTTTCTCATCGTGCGTGATCTGCTGCTGCGCCAGCTGGGCGCCGTGGACTATGCGAAGCATGTGATCATCACCACCGACTCGGACGCCGGCGCGTTGCGCCAGATCGTGCACGACGAGGGCTTTCGTGCGCTCGAAGTGCCGGCGGGCGTCGGCGGACGCTTCTCGGTGCTCACCGCGGTCGGCTTGTTCCCCGCCGCCGTTGCCGGGCTGCGCATCGATGACCTCCTCGCCGGCGCCGCATGGACGGATAGCCGCTGCCAGGACGCCAAGCTGTGGCAGAACCCGGCGCACCTCCTCAGCACGCTCCTCTACCTGGCGGACGCGCAGCACCGGCAGAACATCGTGGTGCTGATGCCGTACAGTGACCGCCTACGCGACTTCAGCGCGTGGTTCGCGCAGCTGTGGGCCGAGAGCCTCGGCAAAGCTGAAACCACCGACGCCGCACCTGCACACGTCGGACAAACGCCGCTGACTGCGGTCGGTGCGACCGACCAACACTCTCTCTTGCAACTCTTTGTCGACGGGCCGGTGGACAAGGTCGTCGTCATGCTGCGCGTCGAGGATCACGGGCGCGAGCTGCCCATTCCGGCAGCCTATGCCGATCTCGACAGCCTCGGCTACCTCGGCGGTGCCGGACTCGGCCAGCTCCTGAACCGCGAGCAGCGCGCCACCGAGCTGGCATTGGTTCAGCGGCAACGTCCGGTCATCACGCTCACCCTCCCGCAGCTCAACCCCTTCACGCTCGGGCAACTGTTCTACCTGTTCGAAGTGGCGGTGGTGTTCGCCGGCGCGCTCTATCGGGTCAACCCGCTCGACCAGCCCGGCGTGCAGGGGAGCAACCGGCTGACGGACGGACAAATGGGGCGCCACGGTTTTGAGAGCGAGCATGCTGCGGTCGAGGCCTGGGTGACGCGCAAGCGCAATGAGTATATTCTGTGAGTCGCATGGAAGCCGTCGCGGAAGAGCTCGGACGAGTCCGCCTGCTGCCGCCCGAGGTGGCCGACAAGATCGCCGCCGGCGAGGTGGTGGAACGGCCGGCATCCGTCGTGAAAGAGCTCATCGAGAATTCGCTCGACGCCGGCGCGCGCCAGATCCGTATTGAGCTCGAAGATGCAGGCATCGGCTTGATCGCCGTGGTCGACGACGGTGAGGGCATGACCGCTGACGATGCCGTGCGCTCGTTCGCGCGCCACGCCACCAGCAAGGTGACCTGCGTCGACGACCTGTTCCGCATCATGACGCTCGGCTTTCGCGGCGAAGCGCTAGCGAGTATCGCCGCCGTCTCCACGACAACGCTGACGACACGCCGTGCCGGCGATCTCGGCGGTACGCAAGTACTGGTCCGCGGCGGCACCGTCGTCGAGGTGCGCGCCGCGGGCGCACCTGCGGGCACCCGCGTCGAAGTCGTCGATCTCTTCGGTAACACGCCGGCACGCCGCAAGTTCCTGAAAACACCGGCAACCGAGGTCGGTCACGCAAGCGAGCTGGTCACCCGCACGGCCGTGGCGTTTCCGCACGTCGGATTCCTGCTGCGCCACGGGCCGCGCACGTTGTTGGATTACCCGGCAGTCGTCGACGCCGCCGAGCGCGTCGCCCAGGTCTATGGAAGAGAACGCGCGGCGGCCATGCTGCCGTTTCACGGGCGCGCCGCGATCGGCAACATTCGCGGCTGGCTCAGCGGCTCGCACCTGACACTGCCGTCGGCGCGCCAGATCTTCACCTACGTCAACGGCCGTTATGTCCGCGACAAGCTCGTCAGCCACGCGTTGGTCGCCGGGTACAGCACGTTGCTGATGCACGGCCGCTACCCGGCCGCGGTGGTGTTCATCGACGTGTCGCCGGAGGAAGTCGATGTGAACGTCCACCCGGCGAAGTCGGAAGTGCGCTTCCGGCGCGGCGGTGCCGTGCACGACTTGATCACGCGCTCGGTGATGGAGCGCTTGCGCGCGCACACACCACCCGCGTCGGCCGGCTCGCCAACGGCGTCACCCTCGTCCATCGAGGACGCAGCGACCCAGCTGACCATCAGCTTGCAGAGCCCGCGACCGAACGCGCCGCTGCGCATCGTGCCGATGACGCCGCCGGCGGGCGATGCACCGCTGCACACGTCGACACCTCTGCCAGCGCCGCGAACCCCGGACGTGGCGGCACCGTTCAGCAGGCCGACAGCGTTCACGTCACCTGCGACGCGCGCCGTCACGGCAACGCCCGGGGGGTTCTTCGCCAGCCTGCGGGTCATCGGCCAAGTATTCGAAGGCTACCTCGTCTGCGAGAGCGGCGAGTCGTTGTTGGTCATCGACCAACACGCAGCGCACGAACGTGTTACCTTCGAGCGACTCCGCCGCGCGTATGCCGACGGCGGTGTGGCACGCCAACGTCTGCTCGTGCCGACGGTCGTCGACGTCGGTGCGCAAGCGGCCCCACTGCTCGCGGATCGGCTGGTCGATCTGGAGAACCTTGGTTTCGAGCTGGAACCGTTCGGCGGCAGCAGCTTCGCGGTGCGGGCGGTACCCGCCCTGCTCGGCGACGGGGATCCGGCGACGTTGGTGCGCGACCTCGCCGAGGAGTTCACTGAGGTCGGCCGTTCGCGCCGCCTGACCGAAGCGGCCGAGTCGGTGTTGGCACGTCTGGCGTGCCACAGCGCCGTGCGCGTCGGGCAGAGCTTGGGCCCCGATCAGATCCGCGCGCTGCTCGCGGCGATGGACCACGTCGACTTCGCCGGCAACTGCCCGCACGGCCGGCCCGCCTACATCACGCTGCCGCGGAGCGACCTGGAGCGCCTCTTCAAACGCACGTGAGATGCAAGAAATCACGAGAACACGAAACGCCGAAACCACGAAGTCAGAGCACAGATCTCCTCCTTCGTGCTTTCGAACTTTCGTGTTTTCGTGATTCTCCGATCGGGTCATGGCCATCATCGCGCTCGTCGGCCCCACCGGCGCTGGCAAGACCGAGCTGGGCATCGCGCTCGCCCAGCGCTTCGATGCGGAGATCATCAACGCCGATTCACGGCAGGTGTACCGACGCCTCGACATTGGCAGTGCGAAACCCACGCCGGAACAGCGGGCGGTCGTTCCGCATCACGTCGTCGATGTCGTCGAGCCCGACGAGGCATTCGACTGCGCCCGTTTTCGCGAGCTGGCGACGGCGGCGATCGACGACATCGCCGGCCGCGGCAAGCGGGTGCTGGTCGTCGGCGGCACGGGACTGTACATCAAGGTCCTCCTGCGTGGTCTGTTCGACGGACCGTCACGTGACGAAGCCCTCCGCGCGGCGCTGTTGCGTGAGGACGAGCAGACGCCCGGCGCACTGCATCAACGCCTGCGCGCCGTTGATCCAGCGACTGCTGCGCGTGTGCACGCCCATGATCGCATGCGCCTGATCCGCGCGCTCGAGGTCCACGAGCTTACGGGTCGGCCGATCAGCGCGTGGCAAACAGAGCATGCGTTCGGCACCGCAGCCGTCGACGCACGCATCCTCGGCTTGTCACTGCCGCGGGCCGAGCTGTACGCGCGCATCGACGCACGCTGTCAGGTCATGATCGAGGCGGGCTTGATCGACGAGGTACGGCAGCTGTTCGCAGAGGGTTTGGATCCCGACCTGCCCGCGTTGCGCAGTCCGGGCTATCGCGAAATCGGCGAGCACGTGCGCGGCCTGTGCGACCTTCCGGCCGCCGCGGCACGCATGGCTCAAGTCACGCGTCAGCTTGCAAAGCGTCAGATGACTTGGTTCCGCGCCGACCCGCAGATCGTCTGGTGCGCGCCCGAGCTGGAAGCGGTGCACCAACACGCGGCCGCCTTCTGGCGGTCGACCGACTAACGCACTGACAACTGGCTCGACGGCGCGTGAACCGCCCTCGCCCGCGCCAACACAAGTTGCAATTCCACCCCGCCTAGGCTACCACTTCCGCCTCGAAGCCAATCCATGAAGATGCCTGGTCCGATTGCCGCGACGATGCGCCCGTTCGTCCGTTCCGAACGTGTCGCGACCACATCTTCGGGGGAGCCCCTTGCCGCGCTCACCTTCGATTGATGCTCTGCGCACCCACATCGATCGCATTGATGACCAGCTGCTCGCGCTGCTGAACCAGCGTGCCAGGCTGGTGATGCAGATCGGCCAGCGCAAGCACTCTGCCCAGGCCAGCGTCTACAGCCCAGCGCGCGAGAAACGCATCTACGAGCGGCTCGCTGCCGCCAACGACGGCCCGCTCACGGCCGACGCCCTGCGGCCGATCTTCCGCGAGATCATCTCCGCGTGTCTGTCCTTGGAGAAGCAACTGCGCGTCGCCTTTCTCGGCCCACTCGGCACATTCTCGCATCAGGCGGCGCGCGAGCAGTTCGGCGCGCGCAGCCTGCTGTCGCCGGTGGGTTCGTTCGCCGAGGTCTTCGATGAGGTCGAGCACGGACGCGCCGACTACGGCATCGTGGCGGTGGAGAACTCCACCGAAGGTATGGTGCCGGCGACGCTCGACCGCTTCGTGACCTCACCGCTGACCATCAAGGCCGAGGTGCTGCTGCGCGTCGAGCAATGCCTCCTCTCCAAGAGCGGTGACGCGCGGCGCATCCGCCGCATCGTCTCTCACTCACAGTCGTTCGGTCAGTGCCGCAGCTGGCTGGCGCAGCACTATCCCGACGTACGGCAAGTGGAAACCGCCAGCAACGCGCACGCGGCGGAGCTGGCGAGCCGTGATCCGCGCAGCGCGGCGATCGCCGGACGCGTCGCCGCGGAGCAGTACGGCCTACGCGTCGTGGCCGCGAACATCCAGGACCTGGCGCACAACTGTACCCGCTTCTTGGTGCTCGGCGGCGACGGCACGGGCAAGCCGAGCGGCGACGACAAGACGTCGTTGCTCCTGTCGGTGCCACACGAAGCCGGCGCGCTGCATCGCGTCCTCAAGCCGTTCGCCGACAATCGCGTCAGCATCAGCACTATCGAGTCACGGCCATTGAAGGAGCGTGCATGGGAGTATTTGTTCTTCCTCGATCTCGTGGGACACGTGCACGAGGCGCGCGTCGAACGGGCGCTGGCGGCGCTGCGCAGCCGCTGTCTGCTTCTCAAAGTGCTGGGATCGTATCCGGCCGCACCGCGGCCAGTGTGAGGTCATGACACTCGACATCATCGCCGAAGTCCCGGAGTGGATTCGCTCGCTGGCGCCGTACCCGCCGGGGAAGCCGATCGAGGAGCTGGAGCGCGAGTACGGCATTCTCGGCTCGATCAAGCTCGCCTCAAACGAGAACCCGCTCGGCCCGTCGCCCAAGGCGGTGGCCGCAATCGCCGCGGCGCTCGGCGATCTGCACCGCTATCCCGACGGCAATTGCTACTACCTCAAGGGCGCCGTGGCGAAGAAGCTCGGCGTCTCACCCGACGCGCTCATCTTTGGCAATGGCTCGAACGAGATCATCGAGCTGGCAGTGCGCACCTTCATGCAGCGCGGCGACGAAGCGGTGATGGCCGACCAAGCCTTCGCGATCTATCGGCTCGTCGTGCAGGCCGCCGGCGGCACCAGCCGCATCGTGCCGTTGCGCAACTACACGCACGACCTGGAGGCCATCCTCGACGCCATCACGCCGGCGACGCGCCTCGTCTTCCTCGCCAATCCCAACAACCCGACGGGTACCGTCTTCTTCCGTCGCGAGTGGGAAGAGTTCCTCAGCGCCGTGCCGCCGAACGTGATCGTCGTCATGGACGAGGCCTACTTCGAGTTCGTCGAGGATCCCGCGTATCCGGACTCGTTGGCGGCGCACGGCAGGGCGCGTGCGTTGATCACGTTGCGCACGTTCTCGAAGATCTACGGCCTCGCTGGCCTGCGCATCGGCTTCGGCGTCGCACACCCGGAGCTCATCGAGGTGATGAACCGCGTGCGGCAGCCGTTCAACGTCAGCAGCCTGGCGCAGATCGCCGCGCTGGCAGCGTTGGATGATGACGCACATGTCATGCGCACCAAGCAATGCAACCGCGAGGGCATGGCGTATCTGCGCGCGCAGTGCACGCGTCTGGGTTTGGAGTACGTTCCGAGCTGGGCCAATTTCCTGCTCATCCGCGTCGGCAACGGCAAACGTGTGTACGAGGCGTTGCTGCGCGACGGAGTGATCGTCCGTCCGATGAACGTGTACGGCTTTCCCGAGCACGTCCGCGTGACCATCGGCACCGCAGCGGAGAACGCGCGCTTCGTCAGCGCGATGGAGCACACCCTGAGCGCGGGAGGTGCGAGTGCCGCGGCTTTTTGAGCGGGTGACGATTGCCGGCGTCGGTCTCATCGGCGGCTCGCTGGCGCTGGCGGCACGGGAGGCCGGACTAGTCGGCGCGGTCACTGGCCTCGGCCGCAGCGCCGCCAACCTGCGCACCGCACAGCACCGCGGCATCATCGACCGCTACACTCACGACCCGCTCGACGCGGTCCACGACGCGGACCTGTTGCTGCTGGCAGTGCCGGTCCGCACCATGGCCGCAGTGGCTCAGGCGTGCGCGCCGGCCTTGCGAGTCGGCACCGTTGTCAGCGACGTCGGCAGCGTGAAGCAGTCCGTCAATCGCGACGTAGCCGCAGCGTTGCCCGCGGGCGTGTCGTTCGTCGGCGCCCACCCGATCGCCGGCACCGAGGAGTCCGGTGCCGCTGCCGCGCGCGCCGACCTGTTTCGCGGCAGTCGTTGCATCATCACACCCGGACCGAGCAGCGACCCGGTGGCCGTCGCCAAGCTGCGCACGCTGTGGGAAGGCGTCGGCATGCGCGTCAGCGAGATGGAGGCGGCGCGACACGATGAGCTCCTCGCTTGGGTGAGTCACTTGCCGCACGCGGTTGCGTTCAGCGCCGTGAACGCCTTGCTCGATGTCGATGGCGCCGCGGCCGAGTTCGCCGGGCCGAGCTGTCGCGACCTCACGCGTGTGGCCGCCAGCTCGGTCGAGATGTGGCGCGACATCTTTGTAGCGAACGCCGACCAGATCGACGTGGCAATCGCCCGGTTCATCGGCGTGCTCGAAGAGCTGCGCGCCGCGGTCGCGCAGCGTGACGAGACGAAGCTGAACGCGCTACTGGAGCGCGCGCACGCCGCACGCCGCCAGTGGACGGCGGCGCAGGGATGACGGAGGGCGTCTACAGAGTGCAGCCGCTGACGCAGCCGCCCGACTGCACGATCCGCGTTCCAGGTTCGAAGAGCATTACCAATCGTGCCCTGCTCATCGCCGCGCTCGCCGAAGGTGAGTCGGTGCTCGAGGGCGCCCTGTTCAGCGACGACACGCGCTACATGGCCGAGTCGTGGGAACGGCTCGGCATCAGCATCGAGACCATCACAGCTGCCCATCGCTTTGTCGTGCGCGGTTGCGGTGGCGTGATCCCCACATCGGCCGCCGAGCTGTTCGTCGGCAATGCCGGAACGGCCATGCGCTTTCTGGTGGCCGCGCTGTGCCTCGGACACGGCCAGTTCCACATCGACGGCACTCCGCGTATGCAGCAGCGACCGATCCAGGATCAACTCGATGCGCTGGAGCAGCTTGGAGCGCGCGTGCGTTGCACAGCGGAACCGGGTTGCCCGCCAGTGCGCATCGACGCCGACGGTCTGGCCGGCGGACACGCACGCATCGCAGCGGCGAAGAGCAGCCAGTTCCTCTCGGCCGTGCTGCTGGTTGCACCGTACGCACGCGACGCCGTTGAGGTGGAAGTCGTCGGGCCGCTGGTCGCAGCGCCATACATCGACATGACCATCGGCGTGATGCGCACCTTCGGCGTGAGCGTCGAACGCGACGGGTACCGGCGCTTCACTGTCGAGCGACAGCGCTACAGCGGACAGCGGTATGCGATTGAGCCGGACGCCTCGAGCGCGCACTACTTCCTGGCGGCGGCAGCACTCACGGGCGGGCATGTGCGAGTAAACGGTCTCGGCCGTGCGTCGCTACAGGGCGACGTTCGCTTCGTCGACGTCCTCGAACAGATGGGTGCGACCGTCCAGCGCGGCGACGACTTTCTCGACGTGCGCGGCGGCCGCGAGCTCGACGGCGTCGACATCGATATGAACCTGATCTCCGACACCATGCCGACGCTGGCCGCGATCGCACCGTTTGCCCGATGTCCGGTCACCATTCGCAACGTTGCGCACGTGCGGCTGCAAGAGAGCGACCGGCTGCACGCCGTCGCCACCGAGTTGCAGCGGCTCGGCGTGCGCGTGCGTGAGTTCGACGACGGCCTAACGATCGAGCCGTCCGCGGTGCGCCCGGCGGTGGTACAGACGTACGACGATCACCGCATCGCCATGAGCTTCGCGCTCGTTGGCCTGCGAGTGCCGGGCATCGACATTCACGATCCTGGGTGCGTCAGCAAAACGTTCCCCGACTACTTCGCGCGCCTCGAGGAGCTGCGCCGGTGACCGGCGTGGTCGTCGCCATCGACGGCCCGGCCGGGGCCGGGAAGAGCACGGTGAGCCGTCGCCTTGCGGAAGCACTCGGCTACCGCTACGTAGATACAGGCGCCATGTACCGTATCATCGGTGTTCTGGCAGCCGAACAGCACCTTGATTTCTCCGACACTGCCGCACTCGCCGCACTCTGTGACGCGACGACCATCGAGTTCGTCGAACGTGACGGACGCATCCGCACCGTTGGGAACGGACGCGATCTGTCCGACCCGATCCGCACCACCGAGGCGGCGCAGCTGGCATCCAAGGTCTCGGCGGTGCCGGTGGTGCGCGAACGTTTGGTGGCCAAGCAACGGGAAATGGGTGCGGGCGGTGGCGTGGTGATGGAAGGGCGTGACATCGGTACGGTGGTATTTCCTGACGCCGCGGTGAAAGTATTTCTTGACGCCGCACCGCGCGAGAGGGCACGGCGGCGTGCGAGCGAGTCACCCGACGGTGCAACGCCGGCGGCAATCGAGCGCATGGCAGAGGAGATCAGCGAGCGCGACGCACGCGATCGCGGTCGCGCTCATTCACCGCTGCGGCCGGCCGCGGATGCCATCGTGATGGACACGACACACAACAGCATTGACCACGTCGTACGCGAGTTGCGTGCGTTGGTTGCGACGCGTGCAACGGCCCTTGCAAGCCAGGGCTAGTGGCGATATGAGAAACGCGAGCTCATCCCCAGGGGGTACAATCCAAATGGATCAACCACGAAACGCTGCCACTGCGGGCGGCGACAATGACTTTGGCGCGCTCTTCGAGCAAAGCATGAAAGCGGTGCGCCCAGGTGAAGTCGTCCGCGGCCGCGTGGTGCACGTCTCACGGGACTTCGTCACCGTGGACATCGGCTTCAAGTCCGAAGGACAGATTCCGATCCAGGAGTTCGTCGACCGCGACGGCAACGTCGAAGTGCAGGACGGCGACGACATCGACGTCTACTTCGACGGCACCGACAGCGAGCATGGCGGCGTGGTGTTGTCACGCGCGAAGGCCGAGCAGTTCAAAGTGTGGCGCGACATCGAAGAGGCGTTTCAGCGCGACGGAGCGATCGAGGGCACCGTCACCGGCAAGGTCAAAGGTGGACTAAAAGTAGACGTCGGCGTCGCCGCGTTTCTCCCCGGCTCGCACGCCGACCTACGGCCGGCGCGCAACCTGGACCGCTACATCGGCCAGCGCTACCGCTTCGCCATCCTCAAGTTCAACCGCGCCCGCGGCAACGTTGTGGTGTCACGCCGGGCGGTGCTCGAACGCGAACGCGAGCAGCTGAAGGAAGAAACGATGAAGGTCCTCGAGGAAGGCGTGATCCTCGAAGGCATCGTGAAGAACATCACCGACTACGGCGCCTTCGTCGATCTCGGCGGCCTCGACGGCTTGCTGCACGTCACCGACATGTCGTGGGGCCGCATCGCGCGACCGTCCGATCTCATCCATGTCGGTGAACGCGTCAAGGTCGTCGTGCTCAAGTACGATCCGGAACGTGGCCGCGTGTCCCTCGGGATGAAGCAGATCATGCCCGATCCGTGGAGCAACGTCGGCGACGGCTACCCGGTGGGTGCACGTGTGCACGGCAAGATCGTGAGCCTCGCTGACTACGGCGCGTTCGTCGAGCTGGAGCCGGGCATCGAAGGGCTCGTCCACATCTCGGAGATGTCGTGGACCAAGCGCGTCACCCACCCGTCGAAAGTGGTGGAGCCGGGGCAAGATGTCGAGGTGGTCGTGCTCGACGTCGACTCCAGCAACCGGCGCATCTCCCTCGGCCTCAAGCAGGCCGCACCCAATCCCTGGGAGATGGTGCGCATCAACCACCCGGTGGGCAGCCATATCCACGGCGCCGTGAAGCACATCACCGACTTCGGCTTGTTCGTCGGCGTCGATGAAGGCATCGACGGTCTCGTGCACATCTCCGACCTGCATTGGACCCGCAAGATCAAGCACCCCTCCGAGCTCCATAAGAAGGGTGACGAGATCGACGCGGTGGTGATCGGCATCGACGTCGAGAACGAACGGATCGCCCTCGGCGTGAAGCAGCTCGTCGAAGACCCGTGGGCGACGATCGCGCAGCGGTATCCGGTGGGTGGCCGCGCCAAGGGCACCGTGACGACCGTGACCGACTTCGGCGTGTTCATCGAGCTGGAGGAAGGCATCGAAGGACTCGTTCACGTCTCGCAGCTGAGCAACGAGCGCGTCGAGAAACCGCAGGTCCTCTTCCAGCCGGGGCAGGTTGTGGAGGCCGAGGTCACGCACGTCGACCCGAAGGAGCGCAAAATCGGCCTCAGCATCAAGGCCCTGCGCCGCACGGAAGAGCGCGAGGAGATGGAGTCGTACCTGCAGCGCGAGCGTGAGGGGGCCCGTTTCTCGTTCGAGGACATCTTGAGCGAGGAGCTCCGGCTCGACCGTGACGAGAAGGACCAAGCACCCAAGACCAAGACCGAGTGAGCGCCGCCCATGACCAAGCACGATCTGATCGAGGAGGTTGCCCGGCTCTATCCGCGGTACTCGCGCCGTGACGCTGAGGTCATCGTCAACTCGGTGTTCGACAGCATGGCGGAAGCGTTGCATCAAGGGGAACGCATCGAGATCCGCGGATTTGGCAGCTTCGTCGTGAAACAGCGCCAGGCCCGCGAGGGACGCAATCCGAAGACCGGCCGCATCGTCTCCGTCCCCGCCAAGCGCGTTCCCTTCTTCAAGGTCGGCAAGGAGCTCAAGCTGCGCGTCGACGGCAAGCTGCCGGCGCCGGAGCTGGCAGAATCGACCTCCGGCGACTGAACCCGCCGTCATGCAGGTTCTCTGGGCTCCCTGGCGCATGGCCTACGTGGGCGGCCCGAAGGCCCCCGGCTGCATCTTCTGCAACGCCCTGACGACCCCGGATCTGCGCGCCAGTCTTGTCTTGGTGCAGCGCCCCGCCATGGTCATGCTCAATCGTTTTCCGTATGCGAGCGGCCATCTGATGGTCGCGCCGCAGCGGCACGTCGCGGATCTGAGTGCACTGCCGGCAGACGAGTTTCAGTCACTCATGGCCGTCGTGCAGCGGGCCGCCACGTTGCTGGCCGACACGTATCACCCGGAGGGTATGAATATCGGTGTCAACCTCGGCGCTGCGGCCGGTGCCGGCGTGAAGGACCACCTGCACTGGCACATCGTGCCGCGCTGGAACGGCGACACCAACTTCATGCCGATGCTCGCCGAGGTGCGCGTGATCCCCGAACATCTCGAAGCGTCCTTTGACCGTCTGCGGCCGATCTTTGCGTCGCTGGCGGAGTGAAGGCGCCCGCGCGCCGTAGGTGAATGCCGGTTGCCCCGCGGGATCGATGCCCATATAATCCCGGTGCGGTTCAATCTTGGAAAGGTGGCCTTCTATGCAGCGAGCCAGCACGCTCGGTGAACTCCGGCACAACGGATACCAGCTCCTGACAGTTCGTGACGAGATGCGGCGCAACCTGCTGGCAAAGCTGGCGGCCGGCGAACGTATTCTCCCCGGCATCATCGGCTTCGACGACACTGTCGTACCGGAGATCGAGAACGCCATCCTCGCCGGGCATCACATCGTGTTCCTCGGCGAGCGCGGCCAGGCGAAGTCGCGCATCATCCGCGCGCTGACCTCGCTGCTCGATCCGCTGGTGCCGGTGATCCGCGGCTGCGCGATCAACGACGATCCGCTGCAACCGATCTGCAAGCAGTGCCGCCGGCGCACCGAAGAAGAAGGCGACGCCCTCGCCATCGCCTGGATTGGCCCCGAACATCGCTACGGCGAGAAGCTGGCGACGCCGGACGTCTCGATCGCCGATCTGATCGGCGAGATCGACCCCGTCAAGGTCGCCGAGGGACGCTACCTCGCCGATGAAGAGACGATTCACTACGGCATCGTGCCGCGCACCAACCGTGGGATCTTTGCCGTCAACGAACTTCCGGACCTCACCGAGAAGGTACAGGTCGGCCTCTTCAACCTGATGGAAGAGAAGGACGTCCAGATCAAGGGGTACAAGATTCGGTTGCCGTTGGACATCGTCATCGTCGCCAGCGCCAACCCTGAAGACTACACCAGCCGCGGCCGTATCATCACGCCGTTGAAGGACCGCTTCGACGTACAAATCCGCACGCACTACCCGCGCACCGTGGCCGACGAGATCACCATCATGGAGCAAGAGTTGCCGTCGATGGAGCGCTTCGACCGCGTGTTGGGTGTGCCGCAGTTTATGAAAGAGGTCGTTGCCCAGCTCACCTTCGAGGCGCGCGCCTGCAACGAGATCAATCAGACATCGGGCGTCAGCGTGCGGGTGACCATCAACAACTACGAGAGTCTCATCAGCAACGCGGAGAAGCGCGCCGTGCGGCTCAGGGAGATCGAGATCGTCCCGCGCATCGCCGACCTGCACGCCCTGGGCGCCTCAACGACCGGCAAGATCGAGCTGGAGTACGCCGGCGAAGAAAAGTCCGGTGAAGAGCTCATCGACCGCCTGCTCAACCGCGCCGTGCTCAAGGTCTTCGACAAATGGCTCAAGGCCGACGCGCTCAAGGATGTGATCGACTATTTCGAGAAGGGTGGGGGCGTCGAGGTGTCCGACATGACGAAGGCGGAGGAGTACCTCGACGGCGTGAAGGCCATCCCCGGCCTGCGCGAAGGCATCCGCATCCTCGGCGGCGTCGAGAGCCCCGGCTTCATCGCCGCCGCCACGGAGTTCATCCTTGAAGGCCTGCACCTGCATCAGAAGCTCAACAAGGACCGCGAAGGCGGCCGGTACACGTACCGTGCGTGAAGACGCGTGAAGAGACGCTGATGGCGGATGGCTGAGGAGCCGTCCAGCCGTCCGTCCGACCATAAGCCATAAGCCATGCTCACCCTCCGCTACACGCAGTGGGACGGGACCCAGCGGGTCCGGCTGAATGCTGAGCAGGTATTCGAGAAGCTCTCCGAGTATCTGTCGTACACCGACGATGTGCAGCAAGCCCTCGACTGGCTCATGCGTCAGGGCGCCGAGTGGGAGGGCATGCGGGTCATGGGCCTCGACGACTTCCTCGAGGAGGTGCGCAACCAGCTGCGCGAACGCTACCGCGAGTTCAATCTCAAGAACGCGCTCGATGAGAAGCGCCAGCGTCTTGAGGAGCTGCTCGATCTCGAGAAGGACACGCTCGACGAACGGCAGGCATCGAATCCGGCGCTAAAGGAGAAGCGGGAGTTCCTCGACCGCTTGCCGCACCGCCTGTCGGAGGCCCTGGAACGATTGAAGCAGTACGACTTCGAAGATGAACAGGCGCGCCAAGAGTTCGAGAACCTGCTCGACGAGTTGGAGAACATCAGCGGCCTCGAAGAGTTCCAGCGCCGCTACGGCGAGCTGTTTCATGGCCCACAATCGCTGGGCTATGACGAGGCGCTCGACGTCATGCGCGAGGTCGAGCGCCTCAAGCAGCTGGAGGACCAGCTGATGAGCGGCAACATCGAGCGCATCAGCCTCGACGAGCTGCGTGACCTGCTCGGACAGGAAGCCCTGCAGAATTTTCAGAACCTGCAACAGATGATGCTGCTGCTCGACAAGGCCGGCTATCTCACGACCAAGGGCGGGCGCACGCATTTGTCGCCGAAGGGCGTGCGCAAGATGGGCCAGCTCGCGCTGCGCGACATCTACCAAGGTCTATTGCGTGATCGGCCGGGCGGCCACCAGGCCGATCACCGCGGCATCCATGAGGTGCGGCCCGATGCCACGCGACCATATCAGTACGGTGACCCGCTCAATCTCGACTTGGTCGGCACACTGAAGAAAGCGCTGGCGCGCAAGACCGGCACACCGCTCGAGCTGCGGCCGGACGACTTCGAGGTCTACGATACCGATTTCGCCACCAGCACGTCGACCGTGCTGCTGCTCGACATGAGCTGGTCCATGAGCTGGGAAGGCCGCTTCGCCGCCGCGAAGAAGGTGGCGATGGCAATGGAGAGCCTCATCCGCGCCCGCTACCCGCGCGACTACTTCTCCATCGTCGGCTTCTTCACCCGGGCCGTGGAGTTGAAGATAAAGGATCTCCCCGAGGCCAGCTGGAACATGGGCGACCCGTTCACCAATCTGCAGGACGGTCTGCGCCTGGCAACCGACCTGCTCGGCAAGCACCCGAGCAACAATCAGCACATCATCGTCATTACCGACGGCCAGCCCACGGCGTACTTCTCGCGCGGCCGGCTGTACTGCGAGTGGCCCCTCTCCTTCGGCGGCATCAGCATGCGCGCCGCGCAGGAAACGCTGAAGGAGGTCGAGCGCGTCACCCGCAAGGGCATCACCATCAACACCTTCATGCTCGACGACAGCGCCAGCCTGCGCGCCTTCGTCGAACGCATGACGCGCATCAATAAAGGCCGCGCCCTCTACACCCGCCCGGATCATCTGGGCGAGTACCTGCTCGTCGACTACATCGGCAAGAAGCGCAAGAAGGTGTGACGGTCTTCTCTTCTCCCTCTCCCCTTGGGAGAGGGTCGGGGTGAGGGCGATGTTCGTTTGACATATCCGCTCTCCGCGCCGTACTACGGCACATCCAGAGTTTTCAGGGGAGGCGCGATGCTCGACCTTATGGCCAGGCTGCCGTTCACACGGGCTATCCTTCCGCTGATGTTTGGCGCGATGTACTGCGTCGCGTTGGTCGGATGCGGCAGTGACTCGAGCAACGGCAGCAGCGCCGCGACGGCCACGCCCTCGCCGACCGCGGTTGCCACCCCGTCGGACCTACGGCTGTTCGGCACCGTGACCGATGCGCAGCTCAAGCCCTTGGGCGGTGTGAGCGTCACCGCCTCCGACGCCGTGCTGCACCGCAGTGTCAGCGTCTTCACTGCGGTCGACGGATCATTTCACTTCCCATCGATGCCTCCGGCGGCCTACCAGCTGCGCGCCAAGCGCATTGGCTACGTGGATGGGACTCTGGATCTGACTGAACAGCACGGACCGGCAACGGCGACGTTTACGCTCGCCACGATGGCCGACATCACCGATCAGCTTCCTGCCAGCTACTTCCTGTCGCGCATCCCCTGGCCGTCGAAGCACGTCCAGGGTGACTTCGTGCGCACCTGCGCCAATTGCCATCAGATCGGTAATTTCGAATTTCGCGAGTCGCGAACCGCGGCGGAGTGGGAAACGTTGGTAAACAAAATGATTGGTTACGGCGCGGTGGCGTTCTTTGACGAGACACGCCAGCTGTTGTTGCCGACGCTGATCAGCACCTTCGCCAACAACCCAACGTTCTCGCACTTTGCGACCCCGCCCCCGCCGCGTGGCGACGCGGTACGTGCGGTCATCTACGAGTGGGAGATCGATCCGGACAAAAAGCCGGATTGTCATGACCTCGAGCTCGGGGAAGATGGAACCGTCTACACCGTCGGCGGAGTGTTTTCACTGAATCCGAAGACGATGGAGCGCCACAACTATCCGATCGAGGCTGGCGGACATTCGATCGAGCGTGCCCCCGACGGCAATATGTGGATCACCGCACCCGGCCCCGAGCAGCTGATCAAGTTCGACGTGCACACCAAGGAGTTCACCTTCTACAACCAGCCGACCATCGACGGTCTCACCGGAGCGTATCCGCACACGTTGCGTTTCGATGCACAGGGCCGCATTTGGTACACGTTGACCAAGTCCAATGACGTCTGCCGCTTCGATCCGGCGACGGCAGCATTCACGTACTATCCCCTGCCGCCAGCCGATCCCGCCATCAGCGGTGTGCCAATCGCGGTGGCATACGGCTGTGACGTCGCGCCAGACCAGACCATCTGGTGGTCGCAGCTGTTTGGATTTCGCATTGGCAGCGTCAACCCGACCACTGGCGAGGTGAAATCGTGGCGCCCGCCCTTTGATGGACCGCGGCGCTTGGGTGTCGGACCGGACAACATCGTCTGGGTGCCCGGCTACGGTACCAGTCAGCTCGGGCGCTTCGACCCGCGTACCGAAACTTGGAAGGTCTACGATATCCCCTCGCAGCCGAAGGGCTTCGACCTGCCGTACAACATCACCGTCAATCGTACCACCGGTGATGTCTGGATCACCGGATCGAACTCCGACAGCTTGATTCGTTTCCGGCCCAGCACCGAGGAATTCACCGTGTTCGACCTGCCGACGCCGGTCAACTTCATGCGCGAGATCGAGTTCGATGCGGAAGGCGGAGTGTGGACCTGCACCTCCGACGCGACGCAGATGGACCCCGAGCCGGGATCGGGCCGCATCATCAAGTTGGAGCTGCGTGAACGAGAGGGTTCCTGTGGTGACGGCGTCGTGCAGCTGGGTGAAGACTGCGACGACGGCAATACGACGAGCTGTGACGGCTGCTCCGCCGATTGTCGCGCCGAGACTGGCTGTGGCGACGGCGTACGCTGCGGCAACGAGGCGTGCGACGATGGCAACACCGACAACTGCGATGGCTGCTCGGCCACCTGCACGGTCGAAGTTGGCCAACAGTGCGGCGATGGCAGTGTCAACACGAGCTGCGGCGAGGAATGCGATCCGCCGGGAGCGACGTGCACCAGTGAGTGCAAGCGCATTCCGATGTGCGGCGACGGGATCAAGGATGCCGGCGAGGACTGCGACGACGGCGACACAGTCAGCTGTGACGGGTGTACCGCCGATTGCCGAATGGAGACCGGCTGTGGCGACGGTGTGCGCTGCGGCAACGAGGCATGTGATGACGGCAATCAGACCGCATGCGACGGCTGCTCTCCGGCGTGCGAGGTCGAAACGGGCACCGTGTGTGGTGACGGAATCGTCAACAGCGCCTGCGGTGAGGCGTGCGATCCGCCCGGCCCGGAATGCTCGTTCACCTGTCAGCGGACCAGCGAGGCGCTCGGCACCCGCCACTTCAGCTTTGGCGGATCGTTCTATTCGTCGGCGCTCGGGCCGCATATACCGCTCGGCAAGCTGGTCGGTGCCATCGATCTGGTCGCCGGGACCCCCAATGCTGACGGCGTCGCTCCGATCACCGTGTCCGGCCCTGTGTATTATTCCGCGGGGATCCTCGGCGGACAGTTCGGTGTCCTCTGTGTGCGCATCGACTCGTGTACTGGGTTCGTCGATTGCGATGGCGGGACGAAAGTTGACGTGGATGTGACGCAAGACAGTATGGGCCCGGGCCGCAGCGGGGCGCCGGTGGAGATCACCACC
Source organism: Binatia bacterium (assembly GCA_041497995.1). GTDB lineage: Bacteria > Desulfobacterota > Binatia > HRBIN30 > HRBIN30 > DATKMS01. Next base: position 38,429 of record JBGQHM010000010.1, read on the forward strand.
GGCCTGGGAGCCGACGGTGGCCCTGGCGCGGTGGAGTTGCGCTGCCAGCAGGCCATCAACCAACTGCCCCCAGGCGCGGGCAGCGATTGTATGCACGCCAGCTACCCGCCGGTGCAGGAGGTCGTCTACACCACCGGTACGACGACGGCGGGGTTCACGAACGGCGCGCCGAAGATCGGTACCGGGATGATGACGCAGCAGGGGCAGAACTTCGAGTGCGCCGCGTGGACGACGGAAAACGGGCCTGGCAAGCTGGCCGGGGGCTTCCTTTTCGAAGAAGTCGAGCAAGCTGGAGATGCGGCGAACGCCAACGTGCTGGACGACTGAACGCGCCGGGCGGGGGTGCCTTCTGCCGCGGCCGCCGGTGGTGTCGCTGCGCTCAACCACCGGCTACTGGCTGGGAACCCTCCGGGTTCACCCATCCCGCAGGGATCTGAGAGAGTAGCCGGTGGTTGAGGCCGCAGGCCGACACCACCGGTTGCGGACGGTCCACACCACACGCACCCCGGAGGGGTGCCAGCCTCACCTTCATCCGTCCAGCTCCGCCAGCAGCGCCTTTGCGTCCCGCAGGTCGCGCGTGTCGAAGCCTTCAGTGAACCACTCGTAGACCGGCGTCAGCAGATCACGGGCGGCGCCGCGCTTGCCCTGGCGCTGCCAGAGCCGCGCCAGGCTGGTGGCGGCGCGCAGCTCGAACGTCTTGGCCTCTTGCCGCCGGGCGATCTCCAGGGAGTGGTTGCATCTCCGCGATGCCGGCCGCGCAAAACCCTCCCCACTCCCAGCAATAGCGGAAACCCGAGCTGCTCGGCGAGAACCACAAGTTCTCGGGCTCGCGCCCGCGGGAAGTTGCCCTGGAAAAGCAATGGGGCGCCGGCGACAGAGTGAGCCGAGAGGAGGTCAAACGATTCTCCCGCGCGCTCGGCGCCTGCCAGGGCCTCCTGCGCGACCTCGGCCGCGGTCGCGAGATCACCTTTTACGAAATAGGCCACCGCCATTCCCGTGAGCACTCGAGGCAGCTCAGGCGACTCGCCGATCTGGGACGCCAGCTCACGCGCGCGGCTGAAGGTCCGCTCGTACTCCGGATGCGACTGTCCCCTGGCCGCCATGAGCGGCACCCCGATCGCCATCTGCAGGATCAGCGCGTGCTTGAAGGTGTACGCGGCCGCGGGCGGCTCGCCGCGCGCGAAGAGGATCTCCGCGTCGACCAGGCGCCCGAGCCCGTGGCGCAAAGCGGCCTCGTCCATGCCCACCATCGCCGCCAGCAGCGGGTACCCGAACTCCCGGCCCAGCACCGCCGCCCGCTGCGCCACTTCCTTTGCCGCCAACAGCCGATCGAGCCGCGCCATCAGCGAGTCGGCGAGGCTGGCCGGAATGGCTTCCACGTTCCACGCTGTGCCGGACTCCAAGAGGGTCTTGGTCAGCTCCTCGAGATACAGCGGCATACCATCGGCACGGGCTACGATCTGCTCGAGCACCTCGTTGGGAATAAGGTGCACAGGCAGGGACGCCTGCGCCACCCCATTTGATTGTTCCTCTTGTGATCTTCCTTCTTGTTCGAGTGGGGCAGGCGTCCCTGCCTGCCGTCCTTTTGCTGCCAGCCGTTCCACCATGTCCCGCGCCTGGCGTTTGGTGAGGCGGGCGAGCTGCACGGTGGTCAGGTTGGAGCGCGCCGGCCACGGCGGTATAAAGTCCGGGCGCGCGGTGGCGAGGAGCAGCACCCGCGCCGTCGGACTCTGCGCGATCAGGTGCCCCAGCAGCTCCAGCGTCGAGACGTCGCACCAGTGCAGGTCCTCGATGAACATGGCCAACGGCTGTGTGGCGCTCAGCGACAGGGTCCACTGCACCAGCAGGTCGATCGTCTTGCGCCGCTGCAGCTCAGGGCTCAGCTGCAGCCGAGTTGGTGGCGGCAGACCGAGAAAGTCGGCGAGCAGGGCCACGTTCTCCGTTGAAGCGAGCGCGCCGAGTCTGACTTCCAGCTTGCCGAGCTGCTCGGCCGCCGTGTCCTCGGGGGTTCGGATGGGCTCAGGCACCATGCGCGAGCACATCCGCGGCGTGCGGAAGGCGTCGCGCACCGGTGCGCGGACTCGTCCGAAGGGTCCTTACGGCCCCGCGCATGGTGCGCGACCCGCTCCGCAGCGTGCGGGAGTGGTCCCGCACCTTGCGCGCGTCTATCCGATCGCTGCAGAAGGCATACAACTGCGCCGCCCTGACGTTAGAGTGTCATCCCGCGACGCGATAAGGGGTCACCGTTGTAGTCGGTGCGCGCTGCGTCCCACGCGGGGGCGGCGGCGTGCTTATCGAGCGTGCGCTGGGCCCACCCGAACAGGTGGGATTCGCCACACCACAGTTGAGGATGTAGCAAGAGCTCGGTTCGCGCACGCACGTGAACCCGGGCTCAACGAGGCAATTCGAGCAGCCGTCACCGACCACGGTATTGCCGTCGTCACACACCTCCGGTGGCTCTATTCTACCGTTACCGCACACCGACGGAGGCGTGCCAATCGGCGACGGAGTGGGGGCAAGCGTCGGCGACGGCGCAGCCGAGCACCCGCGCAGCGCCGCGTTGACGGCGTCGATGATCTCGTTGACCTCGAT
>JBGQHM010000011.1:0-40797 GCA_041497995.1 Binatia bacterium
ACTCTTAATCAGCGGGTCCCGAGTTCGAGTCTCGGGCGGCCCACTTCCTCCCTGCCCCTTGTACTGCAATGGTTCCCGCAGCGTGTGACCCTCGGGACACCTCGCCGGCTTCCAGCGTCACGGAAGCACCACGGAAGCAGTCGGAACACGTATCAGAGAGTTTTTCGCTGACCGAGTCGGCGGGGAATCGCTCGAGTTACCGGCTGTCGCAGCAATGCTGGCAATCGTTTGTAGGTGCCACCGCCCGCCTGAACGAGGTCGGAACCCAGGCGCGTACTACTCGCGCTAAAGGGTGTGATGAGAAAGTTCAGGCGTCGCGGAAGCACGCACACTTGCTCGAGCGTGCCGCTCCCCAGCGACATTGAACCACCAGACGGGACGATCAGATCGGCATGTGCGGCTGGCGCAAGCAGAATGCACAACGAGACGAGCAATGCGCCTAGTTGCGCTAGAGCTCGATGACTCAAACGCATCTGGCGCCTCCCATTTGTGCACCGGGACGCCAACATCCCAGGATGACGTCGCGGGCGTTCGACGGCACACCGGATAGCCCGCACTAACGCGGTCTTGGTCACAATCGTCAGTTGTCAGATCTTCCCGCACAGCCAGATGCACCCCCAACCCTGCCTCGTCGTGCAGCGCGGGTGCACCCCCTTCTCGGTGCTGCGCCAGGCGCACCGTGATCTGTCGAATCCTCGTCGTGAGTGGGTGAGATGACGCGAACTCGCGGAGCCCGGCACGTGCCAACGTGAGACCGAACACCGTGGCGGGGTCTGCGCAGCGAAGGACCCATTGCCACGATGGTAGCCCCTTCCCGAGCCCTGGCCGATCGCAGTTGAAGACGCGGAGCGCGGGCACAGGTCTGGGCAAAGCGGGCCCGGAAACGCAGAAACGACGCGGGCTAGTCTTGATATGCAATCAGCTGTCCGGTGGCGTGCGTCGCCTCGCCAGGCGTCTGCCGCTGGAGGCCCGGTGAGCCTTGATTGCTTGTCTCATAGCGCGGTAAGAAGGTCGTGAACGATGACAGGAATCCGACCGGCTGCACGCTCCTCGCTACGGTTCGCCGATCTGAAATACATCCGCACCGCCGCGCCGCCGACTCCAGGGTCCATCAGCTCCATCAGGATGGCCGCGACGGTAGACCCAACCCTGGATTGAAACGCCCAGGCCGTGAATCCCTCACTCACAGAGCGCGTGCTGGTCGCGCGCGGGCGCTTGATCGGTTGGTCGACCATCGTAGGCCTACTCGTGCTGTGGGTGCTTGGCGTAACCCGCCCGTTGACGAGCACCGGAGCACCGTTGCCGCTCCTCAACACCATCGAGTTGTGCATCTTGACGGTTGCGGTGACTCAAGTGCACCGCCCGTGGTGTCGCCGCCACATCCTGGGTCTCTGGACCGCGGTGTGTGTCCAGATGGTGGTCTTCCTGGCGCTGTACGGGCTATGGACCGGGAACCTCTGGGTTCTTGCTCTGCGGCTGGCCACGCTGAACTTGGTCACGGCCGCCGCACTGCCGTGGGGCATCGCCATGCAAAGCGTCGTGGCCGCGACCAGCACGCTGGCGTTTGCGCTCGTTCATTGGAATTTGAACGGCACCTTGGATCACCCCTCGACAGTACCAACGCTCATCCTATTCGTGTTCTCGTTGCCGTTTGCGCTGTGGCTGAATCAGGCGCACGCGAATCTGGCCAGTGAGATCGACCGAAGGGAAACGGCGGAGAGCGCACTGCGGCGGGCGACAGAAAGCGCGAACGTTGCGGTCTGGGATGCTGATCTGAGGGCGCTCACGGTTCGCTTCGGATCGGGATGGAAAGGCCTGCTCGGCCGTGACGAGAATGAGATCGCGCTGTCGCAACTGTGGGATCTAATCCATCCGGACGACCGCGCCCAGGCCACCGTGGCTATGCAGGAGCATCTGCAGGGGCGCGCGAGCATCTATGAGACCGAGCAGCGCATGCTCCACACGGACGGTTCGTACCGCTGGGTGCTCAGCCGGGGCATTGCCGCCTACGACGCAGACGGCCGGCCGCATCGTCTACTGGGTGCGGACATCGACATCACCGATCGCAAGCACCTTGAAGAAGCCCTCCAGGATATCGCGGCGCGCAAGCGCGCGGCGGAGATGCTGCGCGAGAGTGAGGAGCGATTTCGCGGCACCTTTGACCAGGCTGCCGTCGGGATCGCACACGTGGCACCCGACGGCCGCTGGTTGCGGGTGAACCGCCGGCTCTGCGACATCGTCGGCTACAGCGAGCAGGAGCTGCGCGCACGGACCTTCCAGGACATCACTCATCCGGATGACCTAGACAAAGACCTGGGACACGTGCGTGATATGTTGGACGGAAAGATCCAGACGTACTCCATGGAGAAACGCTACTTGCGCAAAGACGGCTCTGTGGTGTGGGTCGATCTCACCGTGTCCCTCGTACGGGAGCCCTCCGGCCGTCCGAAGTACTTCATCTCCGTCGTCCAAGATATTGAGGTGCGCAAGCGGGCGGAGAGCGCACTGCGCGAGAGTGAAGAACGTTTCTCAAATGCTTTTGAACACGCGCCGATCGCCATGGCGGTGGTCGCTTTGGATGGTCGCACGCTGCGCGTCAATCACGCGATGTGCCAAATGTTCGGCTACGGACGTGAGGAAATGCTGGCAATGCGGCCCTGGGACGTGACGAATCCTGAGGACATGCTGACAACGGTCGAGCAGCTCCAGCGAATGGTGCTGGGCGAGACGGACTCGTGGCTACTGGAGAACCGCTATCGACACAAACTCGGACACGAAGTCTGGGGACTCTCGAACACCTCGATAGTGCGTGGCGAGGATGGCACGCCGCTGTACGTGATCTCGCAAGTGCAGAACATCACTGAGCGGCGGCACGCCGAGCAGATGCAGCGACGTCATGAACGCGCCACGGCGACCGTCAACAACATCCTGCGCGCAATCAACACGCATCTCGATGCGAAGGTGGCCTTCCCCGAGGTGTGCGCCGGACTACGGGAGCTGGCGGGCTGCGCAGCCGCCAGCGTGAACCTGTTTGACGAGCGTCGCGAGTGGCTCCGGTTCGTCGCGGCCGATGCTCCGTGGGCGCTTGGTGTGAGCCAGGACGTCCGTCTCGGCGCGGCAGAGTTCCCAGCCGTCACGGATGTCTTGGCCGGGCGTCCCCACGTGGTGCGTGATCTGGCGACCGAGCTGCAGTTCCCGATCGTACGGACAATTTACGCGATTGGATTTCGTTCGGTCATCAGTGTGCCCCTGTGCGTCGGTAACGACGTAGGCGGCTTCCTGACCCTGTTTTGGCGGGACGTGGATGGCTGCAATGCCGCAGAGATGGGGCTGCTCACCCAAGTTGCCAATGCTGTGGCGATCGCGGTGGAGAAAAGCCGGCTGTTCGAGCAGGTGCGGGCCGGTCATGAACGGCTTGCGGCGCTGTCGCGGCGGCTCATCGAGGTACAAGAAACCGAGCGCCGGCACCTGGCCCGTGAGCTCCACGACGAGATCGGCCAAACGGTCACTGGCATGCGGTTCCTGCTCGATACCATCAACGGGCTGTCCGCTCCGATGGCGCGCGCACGGCTGGAGCAAGTGCAGGAGCTCGTGAACGACCTCGTGACACAGATACGTGACCTGTCGCTCAATCTCCGCCCATCAATGCTGGACGATTTCGGCCTCATGCCAGCGCTGGTGTGGCTCTTTGGCCGCTATACGGCGCAGACCAATGTGCGGGTCGACTTCAACCAGCATGGGTTAGAGCGACGCTTCGACCCAGACATCGAGACGGTGGGATATCGCGTCGTGCAAGAGGCCCTGACCAACGTCGCTCGACACGCGCGCGTCGACCACGTGGGGGTGCGTGGCTGGGTGGAGGACAGCAGCTTGTTCTTGGAGGTGGTCGACGACGGAACGGGCTTTGACCCCGACGCGGTGGAGGCTACGACGGTCTCGATGGGCTTGGCCGGCATGCGCGAGCGCGCGGTGCAGCTCGCGGGGCTGCTCACAGTAGAGTCGAAGCCCGGAGCCGGCACGCACGTGCGCCTCCAAATGCCGGTGAGCACCGAAGCGGCGGCGACCCCGCGGGTGATCGGATGAGCGGCACGACGGGGAACCATGCCGAGACGGGCGCCGCACTACGACCGCAAGGGCTCCAGGGGCGATGCGCGGTCTCTTGTCATGCGTTCGACATTTGACCTTTGACGGCGGGCGTGCACAATGCGCGGAGCGGATCACCAGAGACGTCAGGAAGTTGATCAAAGTCAGCGGAAGGGAGAGTTGCGATGATGGGATTGAAGGATGCGGTTCACAAAGTGGCGTTGGTTTCGATAGCGTGTCTATGCCTGTCTACCTTGTTGCCGGGTGCGGTTCTGGGTGGGGATCTGGAACCAATGGGTCCGCCCGCACCGACGATGCGCACATTGGAGTCGCTCGGATTCGATTGCCCCAAGGATGTTGCGAGCAATACGACCAACCTTCTCTACACATACGTTACGAACGTAGCCGGCTTTGACACCGGGTTTTCGATTTCAAACACCGGCGCGGATCCCTTTGGTACGGTTCCGCCCGCGTGTCCCATGAACCACTGTACCTGTACTCTCAACTTCTATGGCGCAAGCGCTCCCATGCCGATCACCACTGTGGACATTCCGGCAGTCACTACGGCGACCAGCACATACACTAACCTTACTTCAACCATAGCGCCGGGTTTTACGGGCTATATGATCGCAGTCTGCAATTTCCCCTACGCGCATGGATTCGCGTTCATCAGTGACGTTGGGGCGCGCAACTTGGCGATGGGGTACCTTGCGCAGGTGACTTGCACGGACCGGGGATCGAACGCGATGGGCAGTGGGCGATGAAAGACCGCTTACGCCTGCTCAAGCTTGTTTTGATAGGGCTCGGGGTTTGTCTCGCGGGGCGTATTGCCGTCGCCGAGAACATCGACCCAGCGAATCAGGGCCTCAAGTACGCCTACGGCGAAAACGTGGGCTGGTTCAACTTCAAGCCCGATCAGGGGCCAGGAGTAACGGTGACAGCGTTAGGGTTGACTGGTTTCGCATGGGCCGAGAATATTGGCTGGATCAACCTGAGTCCCGTCAATGGTGGCGGCGTCAAGAATGACGGTCAAGGCAACCTCTCGGGCTTTGCGTGGGGCGAGAATGTAGGGTGGATCAATTTCCGCCCAACCGGCGCAGGGGTTCATATCGACTCAAAGGGCCACTTCATTGGCAAAGCCTGGGGTGAGAACATCGGTTGGGTCAGCTTTAATTCCACGGGTGCGGTTCCGTTTGGAGTGACCACTGCCTGGAGGCGGGCGCTGCAAGCTCCCGCGATGAACGCCTTCGGTATTGTCGTTTTAGGTATCGGGCTCTGTCTCGTCCCGATCTACCTCAGGCGGGTGAAGGGCGCCGTGCGATCGCACACTTCGGTAGGCCTCTCCTCCGCAGAGGATATTGGGTAACCTCGGGCGGCAGGCTCGGTGTCCGCCGTTTGCCTTCTCACACTCGGCGCCCTGGCGATTCTCTCCTGCGGCTCTCCTGCAGACCGGACCGTCGCACTCAGCAACTTGTCCTTGCCGAAGGACACGAACGGCAACGACCTCGTCACCGGGGAGGCCAGCGTGCTTGCGTGGGGCGGGGCTTACTACTTTTACTTCAATGATTGGGGAAGCTGCCCGGGCGTGGACTGCTGCTCCTCGGTCGCAGGCTGCGCCGATTGTTGCTTCGCCCCGCCCTCTTCGCAGTACCCGGATACCTGCGTCTATGCGGACGGGCATACGGTCGTCGTGTACAAGACGACCGACTTCCACACGTGGCAGCCCATGGGCGTCGCCCTGCCCCTCGCCAACCGGAAGGCCGGGATCGAGTTCCGCCCGCGCGTCGTCTACCGGGCAAGCAGCAGGACGTTCCTCATGTGGTACGAGGACAGATGGGAGGGCCAGACAGGATACGCGATCGCCGAGAGCGCGACGCCCGAGGGCCCGTTCGTCACCATCGCCGACTCCGTCACGCTCCATGGAACCGGCCGGACCGGCGACTTCTACCTCTTCGTCGACGACGACGGGACCGCCTACCACATCCGCACCGGCATCGTCATCGAGAAGCTCACTCCCGATCTCACCGCCGGCACGGGTGAGTACTACAGCCACTTCCTCCCGTTCGTCGAAGCCCCGGTGATGTTCAAGCGCGGCAGCCGCTACTACCTCCTGGCCGGCGTCGACTGCTGCGCCTGCGCTGGCGGTTCCAACGTCCTTGTCTACACCGCGGATCACCCGCTCGGCCCCTTCGTCTTCCAAGCGGACGTGGGCTCGAACCCCTCACCCTTTAACACCCACGTGCCCGACCACTACGTCACCCGCGCGCAGGGCACCGACGTGATTCGGGTGCCGGGCGCAGATGGCTCCCTCCAATTTCTGTGGCTTGGAAACCAGTGGGTGACGGCGGGAGGATCCGGCCACCCGCGCGATCACGATCTTCTCTACTGGTCGGTCCTTCGATTCGACAGCGGCGACCACATCCAGCACCTCGTCCGCCAGGATGCGGTCACACTCTCGCTGCCCTGAAGAGGATATTAGGGTCAGAGAACGCGCTGGGGGAGAGCTGTACGGCCCCCCCAGCGCGCCTTACAGAGCTGCGGTCCTCATGCTCCGACGATCAGTCGTCCCGTACACACGCGCAGACACCGGAAGGGAGGCTCGACACTTGCCGACACCGCCCGGGGCGTCCGTTGGCACTTGTACACCGTGCGCCGCAAGGACACGGCCCGGAGGTTGGCGGCGGTTTCGGGACACAGGAACACACGTTGGTCAACCCGGCCTGGCACACGCCGCTCTGCCCGTTGAGGCCCCGGTATCATCGTCCGGCCGGCATTGCCCGATCTGCCCAGCGGCGTTCGTACAGTGTTGGCCGCACGGGCACCGCGGGGGGGCGCATTGGCAGAAGGTCGCGCCGCAGAGGATCTCTCTCACCTCACTGGCATTCCGTTGGATCGGGCAGCCGGCAGACACCGTTGGTCGCAGTGCCCCCCCCTGTAACGCAGCGCGCCGGTGGTAGGGCACCGTTGGCGCCACTCCCGGTCTTAGCTTCACATTCGGGAATGTTGCCCAAGTCAAAGTCGCTGCACGAAGCCGATGGCACCGCGCTGACACAGCCCTCGACCGCAGCGGGGTTGTTCCCGGTTCCCGTCGCCCCCAACCGCACCAAGCACACCCGAGCAGCGCGAGCTGCTCTGCGCCCAGGTCGAGCAGTCCGCTAGCATCAGATGTCGCGCCAACCCCCGACGTTGACTACCGCACGCTCGACGCGCAGAAGAAGGAGTGTTGTTCCAGTGGCATCTTCAATTGAGGCAGTAAGCTCGGAGCAGGTGCTGTGAAGCTTGCTTGCGAGGTCTACGAGGGCTGCGGGCCCTTTCTGCTGCTCGTCCACGGAGCGCTGTCGAGCCGGGCGCAATGGCACTCGAATCTCGCTGCGCTGCGGCGGGTTGCTCGGCCGGTGGTCATCGAGCTCTGGGGGCATGGCCGATCACCCGCACCGGAAGATCCGGCGCTCTACGACCCGGCCGGCTATGTTCGGGCCTTCGAGGAGATCCGCGTAGCGCTCGGCGTCGAGCGGTGGTTCGTGTGTGGTCAGTCGCTGGGCGCGGCGTTGACACTGCGCTACGCGCTTGATCATCCCAACCGCTTCATCGCCCACGTCTTCACCAACTCCGTCTCCGCGTTGGGTGACACGGACTGGGTCACACGCACACGGGCATCCGCTGCCGCTCTCGCCGACGCGATCGAGCAGGACGGCCAGGCAGTGATCGAGCGGCTCCCGATCCATCCGGTCCGGGCAACACGCATCCCGCCTGCTGCGCATCGCGCGCTGCTCGAGGACGCTACTCTCCTCAATCCGAGCGGCGTCGCTCGGACGTTTCGCTACACTGTCCCGGATTCGAGCGTCCGCGAACGTGCTGCCGAGAACCGCGTGCCGGCGCTCCTCGTCTGCGGCGAGCGCGAGACGCGCTTTCAGGCGCATCGGGAGTTCGCGGAGCGCACGATGCCGTATCTCGAGGTTGTCGGGGTCGACGCTGGCCACGCCGTGAACCTCGAGGCGGCCGAGGCATTCACGGTGGCAGCGTGCGCGTTTCTGGGTCGCTCGCGATGAACCGGCGGGCCTGGAGAAGGACCATCCTGATACGATCGGCGCTCGACCGTGCTACGAGTAGTTCCGAGGAGAAGCGGGGGGGCAAGGTGGAGACCGAGAAGCTGTCGCAAGGCTCTCAACCGAGAGGATGGGCAAGAGCCAAGTGCCCGCGACTCCTGCGCCTCTCCCTGTCCATGTGCTTCCTCGTTGTGGCGAGCGCGGCACACGCCCAGACCTCCGGGAGCCGACAAATGCGCCAGCGTTATGACAAAACCACGAGCACCAGCGTCGACGACGCCATCAAGCAACTGAACAGCGACGACCCCGAGAAGCGTTTGGCGGCCGTGAAAGTCCTAGGTGCCACAAAGGACCCCAAGGTTGTCGAGTCGCTCAGCAAGGCGGTAGGTGATGCCGACGTCCGGGTGCAAGCGAAGGCCATCACCATACTCGGAGACCTGCGCGCCACCGACGCGACCCTGATACTCACCCAGTACCTGTTTCTGCGGGCCACGGACCCCCAAATGAAGCAGCTCGTTTTGACCTCATTGGGGATGATCGGTGACACGCGGGCAGTGCGCCCGATCATTGAGTTCTTGCAGCGCGACCTCGATCCGGCGACACGCGGCACCGCGGTTTTTGCGCTCGGCGAAATCGGCTCCGCCGAATCCGCCCAGACGCTGTCGCAGATCGCCCGCGCGGATAGCGACGCCACCGTGCGCCGCCTCGCCGGCGAAGCGGCCCGTAAGGTCGATGTGCATCCGGCTGTCACCGATAATGAGGTAAAGGCGACGCCTGAAATCTTTCCGCGCCCGAAGGCCGCGCAGCCACCTCCGCAGAAGTAGACGGAGCGACCGAGCTGCCCATCTCTCATCGATTGGGTCGGACCGAGAACTAGCCGCTTGGGCACCCGCTCAGGGCGTTGTTCACCGCCTTCACAACGAATGAGACGTCGACGGAGGCGCCAGGCGGGATGCCGAGCGCGCATGCCGCTGGTTCTGCGTTGCCGAGGGCGATGCTCACCAAGACGATCAGGTTAGTGACGGTCACACTGCCGGTTCCATCACAGCCGCCGGCACACACGCCGGTCTGCGTCGGAGTGGGGGTGGCGGTCGCAGTTTGACTGGTCGTCGGACTCACGGTGCGCGTGGGCGTACGGGTTCCGCTCGGCGTGACCGTACCCGTCGGCGTCCGCGTCGGCGTGTGAGTCCGCGTCGGCGTCTGACTCGCGGTGTTGGTGGTCGTCCGGGTGGGGGTCGGGGTGCGCGTGTTGGTGGGCGTCCGCGTGTCGGTGGCGGTGCGAGTGGGCGTTCGCGTTGGGGTGATGGTGGCGCTCGGCGTCTGAGTGCGGCTCGGGGTCCGCGTCCGCGTCGGCGTCACAGTGGCCGTCGGGGTGTCTGTCCGGGTCGGCGTCTGCGTGCGCGTCGGGGTCACGGTGGCCGTCGGAGTCGTCGTGCGCGTCGGCGTTTCGGTGAACGTGTTGGTTGGCGTGCGCGTTGGGGTCTGCGTTCCAGTTGGGGTGGGCGTGCGTGTCGAGGTCTGCGTCGGCGTAACCGTCGCCGTCGGGGTGTCCGTGCGCGTCGGCGTCTGCGTGCGCGTCGGCGTGACGGTAGCCGTGGGTGTTTCTGTCCTTGTCGGCGTTTCCGTGCGCGTGGGTGTGTGCGTGCGCGTCGGCGTCTCGGTGAACGTGTTGGTCGCCGTCCTAGTGGGGGTCTGCGTTCCGGTCGGGGTTGTCGTCCGCGTCGCGGTGGGAGTGCGTGTCGCGGTCCACGTCGATGTGACAGTCGCCGTCGGCGTCTGAGTGCGCGTCGGGGTCACGGTAGCCGTGGGTGTTTCTGTTCTCGTCGGCGTTTCCGTGCGCGTCGGCGTCTGCGTTCGTGTGGGCGTCTCGGTAGCCGTAGGTGTGGTGGTGCGCGTCGGGGTTTCGGTGAACGTGTTGGTGGCGGTACGCGTGGGAGTCTCAGTTCCGGTCGGCGTTAGCGTGCGGGTGTCAGTCGCGGTGCGCGTCGGCGTGCGGGTTGGCGTGACCGTAGCCGTCGGCGTGTCCGTCCGCGTGGGCGTCTCGGTCCGTGTTGGCGTCTCCGTGCCGGTCGGGGTTTCCGTCCTCGTGGGCGTCACGGTACCCGTCGGCGTCGGTGTACGCGTCGGGGTTTGAGTGCGCGTGTTGGTAGGGGTGCGCGTTGGTGTCGGTGTCCGGGTGACGGTCGGGGTGCGCGTTACGGTCGGCGTGCGGCTCGCTGTCGCGGTTGCTGAGTAGGTTGGAGACGGCGTGGCGGTTGGCGTGACGGTCGAGGTCGGTGTCGACGTGGGAGCAGGGAGGAATGCCAGATTGAAAGACAGGGTTCCACCGGTGGCGTTGTACGCAGTTACCATGAAAGTGAATGTCATGCCGCTGGTTACGGCGAGCGACAGCCTCGACTGCTTCAGCGAGGGGATATCGTCGTTGCACCCCCCAGGAATCGCAGCGAGGCTGCCGCAGGCGCCAACGTAGGCTGAAAGAACCGTATCGTAGTCGCTGCCGAAGGTATCCGCCGTCACCGTGCCAGCGCCCGGTGCGGTGTACCGGTACCAGGCGCTGCGGGCGCGGCTGCCGCCACCGCAATTTGGCGTGGGGTCGTCTGCCGCTGTCGTCGCCACAGCCGTACTGCCGGTGTTCGTGTAGGGCACGGTCGCAACGACGAGCGCGTTGGCGCAGTTGTCGTTGGGGACCTGTGCCCATCCGCGGCTGGGCAGCGCCAAGACTGCGATACTCACGAGTGCGCACAATCCCCTGTGCGCTAGCTGTCGATCATTCATAGGTGCGCTCTACGATCCGCGCCTCCTCTTCTTGCTGTTTGTCGGGTGTAAATTCAATGGCTTCGGACGATGTCGCGCATTTTGTGCTTGCGTCCGGCTGGGACGTACGGCAAACAATCTGGGCAGACAAGACATGATGACACCGATACAGGCACACGAGCGTTCGACGCGACTCGCCGCTTCGTTCGTGCGTGTGTGCATCGGACGTGTGCAGCAGCGATGGATGGGCGGTGTCCTAGCTGCCTGCGTCGGCCTGACCGCACACCCGTGTGCCGCCTACGACGTCATGTTGCGGTGGACGGTGCCTTCGAACTCTGGTGTCAGTGGTTACCGCGTGTATACGGGGTCCGCGTCCGCCAACTACGATCAACGGACAGACGTGGGCCAGCTGGCGGGGTCTACGCTGAACGGCGTCGTGTACTACCTCTACCAAGGCGTGCCTCAGGGAAGTGGGGTCTACGTCGCCGTCACGGCATACAACGCAAATCTCGAAAGCAACTACTCGAACGAAAAGGTGCTCAGTCAAACAACGGGCACACCGCCGGTGGTCGACGCGGGACTCGACCAGTCGGCTACCGTCGGTACGTCTGTGATCCTCGGCTCTAGCGCGACGGCTGGGGTGAGCTACTTTTGGCAACAGGTCGGCGGCCCTCCGGTGACGCTGTCGAGTCGGACGAGCAGCAATCCGCGCCTGACTGCCGGACCCGCGGGGACGTTCACCTTCACCGTCACCGCATACGACACCCAAGGTGTGGCCGCGCGCGACTCCGTGAATGTAACAGTCGTCGGTACTGGCACAGCGACTCCAACGCCGCGCAGCACCGCTACGCCAACCGGCAGGGAGGGTGCACCGACCCCAACCGCTCAGCGCGGGGGCGCGACTTCGACTCCGGGGAGTGAGGCGCGGACGCCGACCCCAGGCACGGTCGCCGCGTTGATTCGCGGCAATCGTAGAAGTCCGAAGACGAACCGGCTCGGCTGCCAAGTGGAGTGGCTCGTGAGCGATGTACACCATGAAATTGATCGCTTCGGGCTGCCGAGCCAGAACCAGACGTGCACGGACAACGACCCGAGCTGCGACTCGAGCTCAGAGAAGACGGGGGTCTGCGGATTCCAAGTGCGAGTGTGCCTCAACAACCGTGACGACACCCTACCGGCGTGCACGCAGAACGGCATTGCAGCGCTCACCGTGCTGGCGCCGCGGCAACGGCCCGAGAGTACCAAGGACGCCGATGCTATCCTCGCCGCTGACCTCAACGCGCTACAGAACGCGTTGAACCACCTGAGGGACCCGGACAACCCTGGAGACGGATTTGTCTACGCCCCGCCGCTCGAACCGGCGCAACAAGGATTCTGTAGTGCGCCGTTCGCCGTCAAGGGTCTAGCGACCAGCCACAGCAGGCGGCCATCGGTGACCCTCAAGGTCCGCTCGGCTGACAACGGTTTCCCGCGCCCGCACCTCAGTGTGTCCACGCTGCAGCTCACCTGTCTGGCGGCCGGCGAGTAGCGCCAAGAGGCCGCCTCAGCAACCCTGGGTTTGCCCATGGTACGGCGCGCTGTCACTTGGCGCCGCGCCATCTGCCCGCGCGCAGGTCGGTTGCACGCGTCGCGCGGCGAGTTAGACGGTTCGTGGTGCTCGCCGAGCGGACGATCCTGGGATCGAGGCGCTTGGAGAACTCTTCGATATAGCCCTCCTCCAGCGAGAGCAGCGCGGCGAGTTCCTGAGTCGTGAGCTCGACGGACTCCCGAGCACATATAGCCGCAGGGTCATCATAGAAGCGCCCGCGGAAGTCCCGATCGGTCGTCAATCGGCCCAGTAGCCACTCGACGTGCTTCTGGCTCATAGCTCAGAGCTTCCCGGACTTAACCCTGCGAGGTACCTCTCCGGAGGCTACTCCCCCTTTGACGTTGCTTCGGTGCGTCTTTATCGACGGCGAGCCGGCGGTATGCCAGAGAGAGCTCCCCCAGCATCTCTTTCAGCCGATGGTTCTCCTCGATGAAATCGCGGACCGTCTGTTTGCCCCGCCCCTCGAGGTAAACCTTCCCCCCTTCGAAGAACAACTGACGCCACTTGTAGAGCGTCGGTTCGCTGATGTGGTACCTGCGGCAAATTGCGATGTTCGGCTCATTCTTGGACAAACTCTCGACGACGATTGCCGCCTTTTCCTGCGCCGACCAATGGCGCTGGCGACCGCTGTCGGTGCCCTCATGCCCTCGTGTATTCTCCATAGTTGGGTCCCGGGGTTCACTATAGAGCCGATGCAAGTCCGCGTGCGGCACCTCACCGGCAGGAGCGCTTGCAGCCGAAGCTTCCATGACTGGGTGTTCTTGGTCACCGTACAGCATCGATCAGCCCGCCAGCTAAGCGAGTCGGCGAGCGCGGCCGGTCCAGCCCGCCCCTGCGGACCGCGAGCGTAACCCCAGAATCGCCATGCTCATGATGTCCTCTACCCCCCATCCTATCGCGAGAACTGGCCAACAGCTGTTGGGTTGAGTGCGAGCAATGTCCTTGCCATTCCGCCCGTTCGGCATCATGTCCGCAACAGGCTGATAGCGTGCAAGATTTTCCATAGCGAGGCGTGAGGCATCATCACGGGACCCTGCTAGGTGTAAGGCATACCGACATCAGAAGCCCTTGGGCTCTTGGCTCCCTCGAGACAATTTCTTGATTACGCAAGGGTCTATTTGACGCTTGCCGAGAAAAAGGCGGGCGCCCGCAACGTGTATAGAGGTCCGACGGTCGCCGCACCAGGCGGTGACATCTCGGGTTGGCGCCTGCACCGCATGCAGCCGCCGAGTCGTCATGCCGGAGGACGTGGATCTGCGTCAGCCGGCGTTCACGCGAGACGGCTTCCGAGACCCCCGGTCGCCACCAACGTCGGAGGGATCACCCGCGCTCACGGGGTCGGATAGCAGCGATTTGCTTTGGCCCCGTACCCACCGCAGAACCCTCTGCCACGGTCGGCAACGCCCGCCGGCCGGCTGAGCGATCTGACCTCAGATTTGCGCGAATGATGCGTGGGTCAAGCCGCACCGCCAGCTTTTCGATGTGAACTGGATCGAGCTTGATCAATGCGGTGAGCTCGGGGCTCGTCAGATCGAGGGATTCCTGCGTGCAGACCGTTTCGGTGTCGCGATAGAAGCGCTGCCGAAAGTCACGATCGGTTGCCAAGCGGCCGAGTAGCCATTCAACGTGGTTCTGGCTCATGCTGAGGTCTCCGGTACCTCGTAGCGGATCTTGCGCGCGGTTACCCGGTTCTCCGTCTGCTCGGCCCCGTTTCAATACTTTTTCGTCGGTGTTTTCGTCGGCATGGCGGTCGGGGTGAAGGTGGACGTACACGTCTTGGTCGGTGGCACAGGCGTCTTCGTTGGCGTCGGAGGTACCGGCGTCTTCGTCTTCGTGGCCGTGGGTGGCACCGGCGTGTTTGTCGGCGTTGGAGGTAGCGGCGCCTTCGTCTTCGTGGCCGTGGGTGGCACCGCCGTACAGGTTTTCGTCCTGGTTGCGGTGCTCGTCGGCGTCGGCAACGGCTGGCAGCGCACTGCACAGAAGGAGTCGCCGTTACCGTGGAATGCATCGAGCAGCCGATTTGTGGCCGAGTAGCGGATGCCACCGTAGAAGGACAGGATCACATCTCCCCAGAAGGTATCAGCTTGATAACTACACGGCGGATTCTCGACCGTCAGCACCAGGGTTTCCCCGGGGTTGATCACGGTGACGCTGTAGTCAAAGAGTTCCTGGTTATCGATGTTGTTGTCGTACTTCCTATAGATCGCCAATCCAACTGGGTAACTGCACGCGCTTGAGGTGTTCTTGATCGTCGCCACCGTCGGGTTCGAGTTGTCCGTGATGACACCCGTGAGCACGCCGCTGGGCGGCGTGGACGAGCAACCGTAGGCTGGGATGAACGACGGCGAGGGGACGCGTGTCGGCGTGCCGACGGGACAGCTCTCCCCGCAGGTGCGCGGATTCAGCTCTGTGGCGCCGCTTGGAATGCCGCCGGAGGGAACACTCGATGTGGTCGTAAGGAAGAAGCCGTCGAGCATGTGGTTCTGCTCGCGCGGCCACACGTTGATCGTGTGGACCCCTGGTGAGCCGATGGAGAACATATTGGTGCCGTTCTGGATGGTACCGGTCCAGACCCATTGACCCGCCGAAGTCTCGGTGAGGGCACCGATCGCCGTGCCGTCCAAGCCCACAAAGATTGAGTCGGTCGAACCGCTCACCGCTGCGTAGCCCCGAATCCAGATCTTGTACGAGCCGGCCGTGGTGAAGTTCACCATATAGTCGTAGCGTTCATAGCCGCCCGGGTTCGTATTGACATCGCTGAAGAGGAGCTGGTTCTGCGTCGCTCCCGTCGTCAGATATCCCGTCCCGACGAAGCCCGGCGTCGAAGATTGGATCCCGACGAATGAGTATTGTGCCCCGTCGTTCGCGGAGCCGGTGTAGTTCTCGGCGTCGATGTATGTGCCAGTAGAGACGACGCTGCAGAAGGTATCAGCTGCGGGCGTATGCGTGGGGGTCGCGGTCTGCGTCGGCGTGTTCGTCGGTGTATCGGTTGGGGTGTTCGTCGCTGTCGGCGTGTCCGTTGGTGTATCGGTTGGGGTGTTCGTCGCCGTCGGCGTATTCGTCGGTGTATCGGTCGGGGTGTCAGTCGCCGTCGGCGTGTTGGTCGGGGTATCGGTCGGGGTGTCGGTCGCCGTGGGCGTCTCCGACGGCGGCACGGGTGTGTCTGTCGGTGGTACCGGTGTGTCGGTCGGCGGCACCGGGGTGTTGGTCGGCGTGTCCGTCGGCGGGACGGGTGTGTTGGTCGGCGTGTCCGTCGGCGGTACCGGCGTGTTGGTTGGCGTGTCCGTCGGCGGTACCGGCGTGTTGGTTGGGGTGATTGCCGGGGCGCAATTGCTCATGGCCCCGCTGAGGACCTGCGTGCTCGTAAACGTCGCCGGCGGATCGCCCAAAGCGTTGAAGCTCAGATTGATGCCACCATCATATGTGACGCCCGCGGGGAGACCGTAGAACCCGACTAACTGCGGGTCCTTGATGTCTTGGAAGCCTCCGGTAACCACGTCAAAGTCATTGGCGCTCCGTGTCACCAAGGTCTGGCCGGTGAGCGAGCCTGTCATCAAGGTGCTCCCGAGAGGAACGGCCGGACTGGCACAGCCGGTACCGTCGAGGTCAACGCCACCTGTCAGCGTGAGGGTTACCCCAGGTGCAAACAGCCAGGTAGTCGAGGTAGTACTGACCAGGTTTCCCGTCGAGAATTGGAGGGAGCAGTTACAACAGGTGCGCACCATACCATTGTTGAGGGGTGTGCTTAGCCCAGTGATTGTATTGACGTCGAGCCCGGACCCAGACAGCGGGCCACCGGTGAAGGGATAGGAGATGCTGCCTGACGTCGGCGCGATGAAGCGGAATTTGAGTCCGCCGGCGGTCGCACAAGTCTGGGCGTGAGCGGCACCCGCACTGAAGGCCATCAGCAGTCCGACAATAATCGATGTTGCGACTTTCATCATGTCTCTCTCACCGGATTCCGACGTTGCACACGGCGGGGACTCGCAGGGTCAACGGAACAGATGGGGTGCATCGTGCCATCGACCAAGTCGAGTAGTTGCATCGCCCGCCGCTCAAAGCCTAACCGCCGACTCCTTGGATCCTTTGCCGTCTACGCACAGCGCTTGACCAGTTGCGCGCTCTTTTCTGGGCCGTCACGTTGGCGCGTTCCCTGCCGACCGACCCCGTCTGACGGAGCCTTGTGGAACTGGCCGGTCGCGGAAGGCGTTCTCCGTGACATCGTCAACAGGTTTCGAGCTTGCCAACCCCATGGTTGGTGCCGAACACCCGGACGCGTCCCCCTGCCCCCAAAGGGACGTAAACAACCTTAACAATACTTCGCGAAAATGATACTTCTTCTCTCGATACTCTTCAGCCCGCCACCCGCCGCCGACGAACCAAGTAGCGGAGACCGCCCAGACCAGAGCTGAGCAACAGCAACGTGCCGGGCTCTGGGACCGTCGAATTGTTCACGACGTCTCCACCGTCTGGTACGCTCGCAAACACCGTGGGCGAACTGGTCAGGATTGCTGTGAACATCAAGTTCAAATTTCCAGCATACGGGCCAGCGGGTAGACCAAACAACGCCAATAGCGCTGGGTTTTTGAAGTCACTGAACGAATCACCTACAATACCAAACCCGTTCACGGTGGTGACGCCATCGAACGAGCCAGACAAGAGAGTAACGCTCCCGCCGCTCATCCCGGCGACTAAACCGGTGATCGTGATGCTCCCACCCGAGGCGAAGGTGTACTGGCTCGCATCTCCTGCGACGAGGTTGCCGGTCTGGAAGTTCAGGAAGCAATTTGAGCAAGCTACCCCGAAGGGCCCCCCCGGTATCGCCGACACTAAATCCACGGAAATGTTGGTGCCTACCAGCGGACTCACTCCGCCCACGTAGCTGATCGTTCCCCCACCCGGTGAGTCGAAGTCCAACATACTGACCGCATGGGCGGTCGAGGCTATCAACAAGCAACCCACCAATGCGCCTGTGTACTTTGCGAACGTCCCTACCCTCGATACCATCGGATCTGCCCCCTCCTGTGAACTTCGTCTACGAAAAAGCAACCATCGCGCCAAGACCGCCGATCGGAATTCGGACGCTAAATATTTGTTAATTAAGGAGAATATACTCCATAGCGGAATACATAGCGATCAGCATGCTCCTAGAGCCGTATAGGAAACCGACGGATATGCCGTCAGTCAACCCGGGTTACTGGATGAGCAACGATAAGAATCAGATGGCAGATCAATAACTTACACACGCAGATGAAGTGGGGGGCAAGGAATCGAGAAGACTGTAAGGGAAATCCGACGCTCCACGGCCGGGGTTGGGGAGGACCTTTTGGCCTGTTCCCTGGTTCCCAGGGCCTCCCGCTCCCGGTACAAGGCACAGCTATATCCCTCGCACTCACGACTTGTCGTGCTGGCGCCGAAGCACGCATGCCGGCCTGCCCCACAGCAATCTGTGAGAGAACCGCGCCGAGTTCACCGAAATTGACCGTTGTCGGGATCGGTAAAACTCCCCTCCTGCTGGTTGCCCATGCGTGTCTACCCACGCGCGGTGTGCGCTCGACACCGCCAGTTGCGGAAAACAGGCGAGCCCTTATCCACGAATACGGCTTCCAGCGTCCTTCGGGAGGGTCTTGCTGAGATGGGGTTCGGGCCTACCAAAACAAAGGCGGCTCCCGGAGGAGCCGCCTTTGTGCGAGGAAGAGTAAGACGCGACGGTCGGACGCGCCAGCTGACTTACTTAGCTTTGCGCAGATGCCGATTCAGGCCGAATCCGGCAAGGCCAAAAGCCAACAGGGACAGCGTGGCCGGCTCTGGAATGGCTGCCTGTGTCGAAGTCGTGCTTGAGAAGGCAAACGTTTGGCCGGTTTGATCCCCGCTCCAACTCCAGGTGCCTGCCGTGGGAGCGAACCCGGTCCCAAAGACGGTTCCGCTTCCGTTGAGGACCAGACCGGCGTTGTCCTGGGACATAATAATGCTAGTTGCCAGATCGAACGAAAACCCGCCCACGCTCCAGAGTCCCGGAGTCGCGGTAGAGGGGTTGAAAGTGAAATCGTTGTAGGTGGCAATCGTCCCAGGAGCGACGCTGGAGAAATCGCCCGTCCCGCTGGTGACAAGGGTGAAGATCGAGTCCACCTTGGTGGCAGAACCGATCGCAACCTGCGCATTTGCGTTGTTCCTTGGTTTCCATGTGCCGCCGAATGAGATGCCTCCGTTAATCATGGGCAGCGCCTGGCTTGGCCCCGCCACGGCACCAACGAGCAGCAGACTGCAAGCAAGCACAAACAGCCTTCGAATCCTCAGTTCCATGAGATTCCCTCCTGATTTGGTCAACTCTTTAGTGAGTCTGCTGCGTCACGTGTCTCTAACGGGAGATGCGACTCAGCAAGCACGGTGCCGAATACGGAATTTCTCGAAGTGATAGAACTTCGGGTGAGGAACCCTCGGTTGCCGCAGCGGCGTGTAAGGGAATCCGACATTGCGCCTTCCGCCTGAACAGCCAAGAATTGAGGAAAAGGGTGTTACCTCTTAGCGTGTTACGTGTCCGGCTGGGAAGAACCCACTGTGTACAGAATCCCGACGTGATCACTCCCCGCCAAGGCTGTCGAAAGACTCTGGATGCGGTGAGGGGCGATCCTTGCGGACACACATCGAGAATCCGAACTCCTAGCCCATGTCCGCCAAGGCGCGCTTGGCCTCATCTGCGCCAGGAAAGGGCCCCAGCTTCAGAGCCGCCGTCAGCTCCGTCCGCGCTTTTTCAGTATCGCCATTGCGGAGATACGCCATGCCGAGGTGATAGCGGGCTTCGGCAGTATCGGGAAGCTTTTCGGCACCGTCTTTCAGGTGCTCGATAGCGGCGGCATAGAGTCCCCGTTTGTAGAGCACCCAGCCGAGGGTGTCGGATACCCGAGGCTCGTCGGGCAGCCGCGCCTTGGCGCGGCGAGCCAGCTCCAGAGCGAGATCCAGCTTGCCCTCGCGTTCCGCATAGTGCCATGCCAGGTTGTTCGCCGCCGGCGCGAAGTCTGCGTCGATATCTAAGGCACGTTTGTATTGTTCTGCCGCTTCGTTTGGTCGCCCCTGAACTTCGTCGATGACGCCCAGCATCATCACGGCCGGAACGATGCGCGGGTTGTGCGACAGCACCTGTTCGAAGCGCTTGCGGGCGTCGTCGAGCCTGCCGCGCTGCACGTAGAGGGCGCCGAGGTCGGCGTAAGCCTGCAAGAGATCGGGATTCTTTTCGACCACCTCTTCCAACACGGCGATGCCCTGATCGGGGTCGCCGCTGACGACGAGCAGCCTGCCGAGTACTAGTTTTGACCCCCCGTCGTCGGGGTGTGCGGCCACATGTGCGCGTACCCGTTCGATCTGCTCGGCGGCCGGACGCTGCTCAGCATCCATCACTTTCACGATGTCCATCAGGATGTCTGTGGCATTGGGATTCAGTTCGAGGCCCTTCTCAAGCTGCGCTCGTGCTTCCCGAAGCTGTCCCATCGTGCCGAGGACCCGCCCCAGTCGCTGGTAGCCGCCAGGCTGGTTCGGCTGATCACGTATCGCCTGCTCCGCCGCGGCGCGTGCCGCGGGGAAGTCCTTGCGGGCCAGGGAGGCGTCGCTGACGAGCAAGTGCATCGGGTAGCTCGTGGGGATTGCAGCGAGCACGCGGTTGGCCTCCTCGATGGCCAGGTCGAATTCACGTGCCGTGTAATGAAGCTCTGCAAGAACGAACCGGGCCTGAACGAACTCCGGCTGGTATCGCAGGCACTCGACCAGCTCGTCCGCCGCCTGGTTGGCCTTGTTCTCGCGGATACGCGCTGTGGCGAGCTGGTAGCGAGCGCGCACGAAGGAGGGCTGTTCTTTGATCACCTGTTCGAGTTCCCGACTACCCGCGGTGATGTCTTCCCGGGCGAGGAGCAGGCGCGCGTGCAGATAACGGGTCTCGCCATCGCCCTTGTCGGCAGCCATGAGCGCTTCAACGCCCGGCTCGGCTTCGGCCAGTTTACCACGATCCAGCTGCAGCTCGACGAGCCGTTTGCGCGCGCTTGGGGACTCTGGCCCATCGCGCACCATGCCCTCATAGAGCGCCTGCGCGTCCTCGTACTTTCCCTGCGCGAGATAAAGCTCACCAAGCATGAACCGGGGTGCGCCCTTCGCCGGAGCGATCACCACTGCCTTCTTGAGAGTTTCCTCCGCCGCCGCGCTGTTTTCCCGAGCTCGGTAATAGGCGGCGAGCACTAGGTATCCGTCAAGCGATGACGGATTCAGCACGACGGCGTGCTCGATGCGCGATTGCGCCGCATCGTAGTCACCCTTGGTCATTGCCAGCCGGCCAAGGAGGAGATAGGCGGCAGCCGAATTGGAATCGATGAGCAGAGCTTGTTTTACCGCTTCCTCGGCATCTTCTGTGTGGCGCCCAGCCAAGTGTACAATCGCTAGCAGCAGGTAAGCGTCTGCATCTTTCGGGTTCCGCTCGATCAGTAGACGCGCTTCTTCCTCCGCCTTCGTGGCATCGCCACCCGCCAGGTATATGCGACCCAGTTCCAGGTGGGCGTCGCGCAGGCTATCATCCAACTCGGTGGCTCGGCGGAGTTCCGCGTAGGCATCGCGGTAGTCCCCCAGAGCCGCATACGTCTTGCCAAGCCGCATATGTGCCGCCGCAAATTTCGGGTCGAGTTTAAGCGCATTGCGAAACTCGATCGCGGCTTCGTTGTATCTGCCGGCGTCGAAGAACTCCTGGGCGCGCGCCATGTACTGCTCCTGCCTTTGCGCTGTGCTGGCACACGACAAGACAAGCGTCGGCAGCGTCGCAGCCATCAAAACGCTGCAAACGGCGCGACGCCCTCGGCTCATCCTCTGAACACCCAGCGGACGACGAATACGTTTGGCGTCACGGATCCAAGGCTGTCGTCGGTCGGCCACAGTCTCGTGCATGCAACGCTGGTGATCCTGATCCATAGGCTTGCCTTTCCTTACTCAGGGAGAAATTCATTCAAGCGGGGAAGCGTGAGGCGCATAAAATCGAGCGCTCGTTGGCGGGCCGCATCCTCCGAGTCCGCAACCAGTGTTGAAACTCGCACCAGCGCACCGTCGGTACGGCGCCGGGTCATGGCATCCCACATCAGGTACCACTTGACGAGGTATTCGCTCGCCACGATGCGGTCACGCTCGCGAAACCAATAGAAGACGACCTGACGCTGGCCGTCCTTTTCATACAGAATCTCATTGATCGTGGCGCCATCCGCGCCAGGCCGCGGATAGGGTACACGTCGAGCCCGCAGCGGCTGCCATCCCGCACCCGGGAGGCAGTTTTGCGGCGAGTGATTCGTTTCGCGCTGTTGCTGGCGGCCAAAGTAGCTCACGTACAGCGATATGGGTAGGGCGCCCGCATCAACATATTCCCGGAGGAGGATGTCATCGGTCCCCAGGACCGCGCGGACGCGCTCACTCAGGTAGGCGTCGTGGCCGCGCCAAGAGCCAATTTCGTAACTGAACTCGTTGAGGGGCCGTTGCAGCGGCGTCCTGCTGCCGGACGACAGGTATGCAGGCAAGGGAACCGCCATGGCCACGAGGCTGACTGTGATCCAGTAGTGCCGCCACGCGGGGCTCATCAACGGCGCTCCAGACGGCCCAGAGCGGCCGCCTCACCTGCGAGGCAGCAGAGCGCGGTCATGAATACGACCCACCCGGAGAACTCGTGAAAGAATCCCTCGGCTACACTCTGTCCGTAGTGGTACGCAAGCACGCCGGTACCGACGACACGTGCACCGTTCGTCAACACGGCGATGGCAATGCTCGAAGCGACCAATATGATCCGCGGCAGCAATCGGCGCAGCGAGACCACGGCGAAGAGCACACTAGTCGCCCCGAGAGAGACGAGCGACCGCAGACCGCTACAAGCTTCGGCCACCTCCAAATTGGCGTGAGGAAGCACGATCACGTTCCCCTCGCGCAAGGCCGGGACGCCGACCGTGTCCAGCCCAATAATAGCGAGCTGCGAAGCGAACAGTTGCAGAGGAAACGCGATCGCATTGAACACCAACGTGGGCAGCGGCACCATGAAGAGAAGGAACGCCAACGGCAACGCCAACACTCGCAGGTACGCGTAGCCGAAGACAAACGCCACCACACCGGCAATCAAGACGAGAAAAGACACCCGTGTGATGAAGAATTCAGCCGCGAGCAGCCCGATCGCCATGAGGGCGATCGCCAGCGCAACAAGAATGATTGCCCCGTTCGCTGGCTGTTGCCGCAACGCCGTAAGTTCCGCCCGTCGCTGATACGCCAGCCACCCCGAGACGAAGGGAACCAAAAGTCCGTGCGAGTAGTTTGGATCAACCCAAAGGTCCGACACCCAAGCCGGCAACACGGACCGGTACACGACCACGATAAGCAGGGCGAGCAGACCACCCGCCATTGCGGCGCGACCAACGTCCGCACCTCGCTGGGCTGCCGTCGCGGAGATAGCTTCGGGACGCATTACCACAGCCGATAGCACCCCTCCGAGCCGCGCACGGTAAAAAAACCGCCATACCGGTCTCCTTTTTCCGTCACTCCCTGACTAGGGCCTGCGGCCGGCGTCATTTCTATGCTCCGCTCCCCGATGGGTCGCTGCGGGCTACCAAGTCCGATAGGCTGCTAGGTCACCCGGAACCTCCCTGCCCTAGATCTCGCACTCGCGGCGAGTCTGAGGAGCGCACGCACGGAGCACTCACGCGAGCACGATGCGTTCGCGTCCCTCGCCGACGGCGCGCGTCGCGTTACGTGTATCAACCACCAGGCGGTTCTCGCGGACGATCAGCTCGTAGTCGAAAGTCGAGCGGTCGGTGACGATGACCACGGCATCGGCGGCGCGCAGTTCCGCCGCGGTCAATGGCCGGGATTCCAGCTGAAAGTCGTAGCGCCGTGACCGCTTCAGAACCGGAACGTATGGATCGTAGTACGCAAACTCGACCTGCTTGCGCGCCAGTAGCTCCATCAATTTCAACGCTGGTACGCCCCTCGAAGACGTGCCGGCCAGGTATGACCGAACGCCTGGGACCCGTGGCGGGGACAGAGTCTTGGTCAGTACGTCGCCGCGATGGACGTGACCGCGTCCATGCCCGCAGACAGCTGAACGGTAGCGACCGGGGAATTACCGCCGGCGTCGAGGTTGAAGACCTGGACCGGGATGCGCGGGTCAGCCTGCGCTATCGCGATTTCGTTTCCCTCGAAGTCTGGCAAGAGGTTGCCGATCGCAAGATGGCCGCGCAGCGTGGTGCTTCGGTCGAACGGATCGGGCACATCGAGCACAAGTGTCGGCACACCCGAGGCCAGGGTGAACACACTGAGGCGGCCGCCAGCCGGCCCTTCGCCGACGATCAGCTCCGCGCCCGGCAAGTTGGAAATGATGTCGCCCACCCATAGCTCGACCCCCGCTGGCGCCGCGCCCGGAGGAAACGCGGCGAACTCTACCAAAGCGCGCTGCGTGCGGCTGTCGAAGATCCGCACAAGGCCATCACCGACCGTACCGTCGTCGCCAACCACAATCTCATCGCCGGGAGCATCGGGTATAAGGTCGCCAACCACCAGCCTCTGGGCTGAGGCTCGGGGCCGGTCTGGAAAGGCGCGCAATACGCTGAGCAAGGTGACCCGTCCTTGGTCGAGGCCGACCACGTATACGCGTCCTCGTTGCCCACCGATCACGATTTCCGAGCCGGCGTGTCGTGTGTCTGGCAGCACATCGCCGATGACCGGTGCGCTGGACTTGTCACCCATTGCACGGCGCGGCATGTAGAAGTCGTCCAGCAGGTGTAACCCGTCCCCATTCATCCCTCCAAACACACATACTCGGGTACGATGCCCCGGGCCATCACCCCCGCTGACAACGATCTCGCTTCCCGGCGAAGACGCTTCGATGTCGCCGGTCAAGATCGTCGGATTCACCGTCGGACCCGCGGATCCAGACAGCTCGGTGTACGCAACCCGTTGCGGGGACAGGTCAGGTCCCAACCGGTAGACTTCTAGAATACTATGTGGCGGCTGGGCCGTATCGAAGGTTCTCCACACCGCCACGTCGGCGCTACCGCGGCCGCCATTCACGAAGGTCGCTGCCACCGATCCATCAGGCTGCATGAACACTGTCGGGTCGGTTGTGGCGCCCGATCCACCCGACGACGGGCGACTAACGTGGTGAACGGTGAACTGCGTCCCTTCCGCACCGCGCATGGTGATCCCCAGCGGGAAGCCAGAGGTGCCGCGTTCACTGTCCGTGGGTGACGGCGTCGCTGTCGCCGTCAGTGTAAAGGTTGCCGCAGGGGTCAACGTGGCCGTCACCGTCTCCGTTGCCGATGCGGCGGTGGGCGTCGCTGTCCATGTCGGCGCTGGAGTAGCGGAAGCGGTCGGCGTCAGCATCGGTTCTGCGGGCAGCGTTGCAGTCGGCGGCGACGTTGCTGTCACCGTGACGGTGGCCGTTTGGGTCACCGTCCCAATTGGAGTTGGGGTCGCGGTTGGTGGTTGCGTCGACGTGGCCGTCTCGGTTGTGGTGAACGTCGGCAACGGCGTGGGGGGAACCGTGGCGGACGGGGTCTGGGTTGGGCTCGGTGTCTCCGTCGGCACCGCGGTGGCGGCCGTCGTGGGTGTGTCGCTCGGCGTCGGCGTATAACTCAGCGTGGCC
Organism: Binatia bacterium; assembly: GCA_041497995.1. Lineage (GTDB taxonomy): Bacteria > Desulfobacterota > Binatia > HRBIN30 > HRBIN30 > DATKMS01. The sequence goes on from JBGQHM010000011.1 coordinate 25,112, forward strand.
GTGGATGTCGGCGAAGCAGTCGACGTAGCGGTCGGTGGCACCGTAGCGGTCGATGTCGCGGTGAAGGTCGGCGTTGGCGTCGCCGTCGGCATCTGCGTCGACGTTTCAGTGGGAGTGGGCGTCACCGTTGGAGGCGGTGTATTGGTTGGTGATGCAGTGCTGGTGGCCGTCGCTGTGGAGCTTGGCGTGGGGCTCGACGTCGGTGTCCACGTCACGGTTGAGGTAGGAGTGGGCGTGAGCTTGGGAATTGCGGTGAGCGTCGCCGTCAGAGTGGCTGTCGGGCGAGCGGTACCGGTTGCTGTAGCCGTCACTGTGGAAGTAGCCGTGGGGCTAGCACTCAGTGTGGCAGTCTGCGTGGGAGTCGCAGTTGCCGTGGCGCTCGCGGTTGGTGTTGGCGTGTACGTGGCCGTTGCCGTCGGCTGCGGTGAGTCAGTTGGCGTGCGCGTCGGGGTCTGCGTCGACGTTGAGGTGTTGTCCGCCGTCGGTGTTCGGGTGTTGGTGGCCGTCGGCGTTGAGGTCTTCGTCGCTGTCGCTGATGCCGTCGATGTCGCGGTTGGAGATGCCGTTGCAGTGCCGGTCAGCGTACGCGTCGGTGACTGGCTGGGTGTCGCCGTCGGTGACACGGTGACCGTATAGCTGGGAGTCGCAGTGGCCGTACGCGTCGACGAGGCGGTCGGTGTGCTCGGTGGCAGCGTGCGCGTCGCGGTTGGGGTGGCACTCGGCGTCTGCGTCGCTGTCGGAGTCGACGTCACCGTCGAACTGGGTGTGGCGCTCTGAGTGGCGCTCGGCGTGGCGGTGCTGCTGGGCGTCGGGGTCGCCGTCGCGGATGGCGTCGCGGTGCGCGTGGGACCCGTGGGGACGAAGCACACCTCGACCGAGACACTCGACGTCCGCACCTCGTCAGCTGCCGCGACTTGATGGCGTACGCCGGCTTGCAGACTATTGACCTCCGACCATGTCCAGGCGCGCTGTGTCACGGGATTGTTGAAGTACACCGTCGCCGCCTCCTGATAGTCTGTCGTTGTGGCAAGCGTGGTGCCGCTGAAGAGTGTCGCGCTCCCGCCAACCTTCAGCTGCGGAGTTGCCGAACTTCCAGTGGGGCGATTGACGGCCCGACTGATGATGTGAACGCCTACCGAGGCAACCGGCTCTACCTGCGCCGTGACATCGTCGAGCGCGTAGACGTCGATCCTCGGGCCAACTCCCGACGTGCTTGGACTCGACACGTACGAGCCGTCGCCGTCTGCGCTCCGCAGGCACTGCCAACCGTCGTTGCAACCGACGCTTTGGTTCTGAGGCAGGAAGCTCCCCAAGCCGCTTGGCCAGATCGTCGTGCAGATCGGCAGCGGCATTGGGGTTGGGGAAACGGTCGGAGACGCCGTCAAGGTCGGCGGCTGCATTGGTGTAGAGGTTGCCGACTGCACCGTCGGTGTTGTCGTGGAGGATGGTGTGATCGGGGGGGTGAGTGTCGCCGTAGCTGTCGGCGGCGATGTCGCTGTCGTGGCCTGCGTCGGCGTCCGCGTCGCAGACGCCGGCGCGATAAAGGTCGGTGTATGCGTGGGGGGCATGGTCGCCGTCGGTGTCGCGGTGCCAGTCAGGGTCGGCTCCGATGCCTGCGTCGCTGTGCGTGTCGGTGTAACGGATGGCACGGCGGTCGAGGGAGCCGGTAGCGTCTGGGTTGCGGATGCTATTGGAGTGCGGGTCGGTGTGTTCGTGAGCGGCGGCGCAGTCGTCGTCGGTGTCGCTGTGCGAGTCGGGGTGGGGCTCGACAGTGGAAGCGTCGCAGTGCGTGTCGCTGTACTGGATGGTGTGAAGGTCCGTGTCGAGGTACCGGTCGGCGTCCGGGTTGCGGACGCCGTTGGAGTGCGGGTCGGTGTGCTCGTCAGCGGCGGTGCAGTCGCCGTCGGTGTCACCGTGCGAGTAAGGGTCGGCTCCGACGTTCTCGTCGCAGTCCGCGTCGCCGTGGGAGTGGGCGTCAATACTGCGGTGAAGCTAGGCGTGGGCGTTGCGGTCCGCGTCGAGAGTTGGGTCGCTGTTGCAGTTGGGATTGCGGTCGGCGTGGGCGGCGCCGCGACGGTCACGGTCACCACATCTCGCGCCGCCACTCCTTGTGCATCGTACGCGCTTAAAGCAAACTGGAACGTCCCTGCCGTTGTGCTGCTGAACTGGGTACCGCTGGTGGTGCGGCTGGACAGGGTCGCCGGCAGACCAGCAGTCTGCTCCCAGAAATAACTCACTCCCGGTTGAGATGCGCCTCCGAGCGTGATCACTTGGCCGACCACGCCGGTGACATCCGGGCCTGCATCGACCAGCGGTGGCGTCACCGCGGACAGGTTGAGAAGCTTTTCGTTCGAATACACGCTCTCCATTGCCGCCGAGTTGTAGGCGGTGACCGCCAAGTAGTAGGACGTGCCGGTCTGCAGGTTGGAGAACAGGTAGTAGACAACGCCTGCCATGGTCGCACCGTCGGACCGACCGACGTCGAGCGGCTGGCCGTACGCGCCGGACGCTGATCCGGTGTACAGTCGGTATCCAGCAATTCCCGGATCGGTTGGCACCGTCCAGCGCAGCAGCACATCATAGGCTGCACATGGTTGAGCGAGCAGGATAGCGACGCCGGCAAGCAACAGCGTCACGAGCCAGCGGCTGGTTGAAGAGCATCGCAAGAGTGTGCGTGAGGTAGGCATGGTTGCTGTCGTTGACACAGCAACCACACGGCCAATTAAGCATGCGCCACATAGGCGTTTAGATATACGATTTCATCGTTGTGCACGCGTCACAAAACCGACGGGATGCAGCAGAGAACAACTCGATCGCCACCAGACCCATTGGCATGTAGCAGAGCATATGCTGAAGCACCGCGAAGCGACGCAGTGGAGAACACGCGCGTGGCGTTCGCGATAAGGCGCAGGCTTGGCAACTGTGCCGCGTCAGCCACCGTAGCGTCGCCGCGAGGCGACGCTACCCAGTCAGAGCGCGCCGCCAAGAGCGGTCACTGTTGCAGTGGGGTCGGTGTGAAGGTTTGGGTGGGACGTGGGAGACTGGTTGGCGTGCGCGTTACTGTTGCACTGGCTGGCGGCGACGCCGCTTGCTTTAGAGGCTGGGCTCCCGTCGGGCTCGGCGTTGCAGTTGAGGTGCTGATTGCTGAGGCCATCTGCCCCGGCGACGCTGACGGAACAAAGCACACGTCGACGGAAACGCTGGTGGTGCGCACTTCGTCCCCGCCGGTGACTTGATGCCGCACGCCGGCTTGCAAGGTGTTGATGTCCGACCATGTCCAGACACGGCCGGTGGTCGGATTCGTGAGGTAGGTGGTTGCCGCTATCCGGTAGGTCGTCGTCGTTGAGAGAGACACCCCGTTGAAGGCTGCTGCGCTCTCGCCCGTCATCAGTAGAGGCGTCGCCGAGCTCCGGTTGTTCCGAATCAGCGATCGGCTGACGATCCGGACGGCCACCGACGTGATAGGGCCGGTTTGCGACCCAACAGCTTCTAGCGCGTAAACGTCCGATCGCGGTACGGAGGTAGCCGTCTTCGGGCTGGACACGTACGAGACGTCGCGGTCATCGGTACCCACACACTGCCAATTGCTGGTACATCCGGAGCGTTGGTTTTGCGGCAGAACGCTCCCTGGCCCATTCGGCCTGATAGTCGTGCAGACGGGAGCTGGAATCGCTGTCGCAACTGTTGTCGGCGTCGGGGTTGCCGTCCAAGTCGACGGAGGCGTCGAGGTTGGAGTTGCCGTAGAGAGGGGAGCCGCGGTCTGCGTAAGTGTCCGAGTCGCTGTCATCGTCGGCAGCGGCGTAGCCGTCAGTGGGTGCGTCGGCACTGGGGTTGAGGTCGATGTGTTCGTGGCAGTGGTCGTCGGCGTCGCAGTTGGAATCGCGGTATCGGTCGCTGTCTGGGTTGGGGTGGCGCTCGCAGTCGCGGTCCACGTCGGGGTTTCTGTTGGTGTAGCGGTTGTCGTTTCAGTCGGGCTCTCTGTTGGGGTCGACGTCGAAGTTGGCGGAACGGTGTTGGTGAAACTGGGAGTGTTCGTCTGTGTCGGAGTCGCCGTAGCGGTTGGGGTTGCTGTCAGTGTCGGCGTCGGTGTCGCCGTTGCGGTGTCCGATGCGGTCGCGCTGGGCGTGCTGGTTGGCGAGACCGTGTGAGTCGCCGTCGATGTCGGCGTGGAGGTGTTGGTCGTAGTCGGCGTTGCCGTCGCAGTTGGGATGGCGGTCTCGGTTACTGTTGAGGTCGCGCTGTGAGTGGCAGTCAAGGTCGGCGGCGGGGTACTGGTGGTCGTAGGCGTCGGCGTATCCGTGTTCATGGGCGGGATCGTCGGGATCGCCGTCGGCACGTCCGTCGCTGTCGGGGTGCTGGTAGTCGTCGGTGAAGCAGTCGATGTCACTGTAGCCGAGGGCATCAACGACGGCGTAGGGGTAGGCGCCGGCATCACATAGCAGACCTGCAGGCGTGGCCCGGGCAGCGTGGTGTGGTCGTACGCCGCAATCTGGACGAGGTTCGTCGCCGTCGGCGCTCCCCCGCTGATCTGCAGCCGCAGATACGTGCGCCCACTCACATTGATGTTCCCCGGCCCCGTCAGCGCAAAGCTGTTGGAGGCATTGTTCCCTGCGATCCCACTGAGCGGGGCGCTAAAGGCCGTGCTGGCCGCCGCCAGCGTCCAGTCCCCGGCGTCGCACGCCGCGCCCCAATTGAACCACTCCCCCTGCAGACTGCGACCGTCCGCATTGATCACCGCAGTGACCGCCGCCGTCAGCGTCGCGCTACTGAGGATCGCATCGTCCGGCAACGCGCTGGTATCCCACTGCACCAACCCCAGGTTGTTCAAGTAGGTGCCATCGACATTGCGACTGCGCGACATGCCCAGGGTAGTCGCCGCTGGAAAGCACTGATTGAAGACCACGCTGTTGTAGGTAACGTTGGGCACACTCGACACCCCGTGGTCATCCGCGCTGGCCCCCGCACAGGTGGCGAACGGCGCTTGCCCCGCACAACCCGCGTTGCTCGTACACACCACGGCCGGGGCCTTGCAGTTGGTACCGTCCGCGCTGTCGCAGCACACCCCCGTCGCAAATGTGGTGCACACCTGCCCAATTGGCGTCGGTGTGCGGGTCGGTATGAGCGTACTCGTCGAGGTCGGCGGGGACGTGACTGTTGCGCTCGGCATCGGCGCCGATGTCGACGTGGGCGTTGCCGGCGTCGCCGTGACGACCGCGGTCACCACATCTCGCGCCGCCACTCCCCGTGCATCGTACGCGCTTAAAGCAAACTGGAACGTCCCTGCCGTTGTGCTGCTGAACTGGGTACCGCTGGTGGTGGGGCTGGACAGGGTGACCGGCGCTCCGGCCGTCTGCTCCCAGAAATAGCTGACCCCTGCTTGGGACGCGCCGCCCAGCGTGAGCGTTTGGCCGACCACGCCGGTGACATCCGGACCTGCATCGACCAGCGGTGGCGTCACCGAGGACAGGTTGAAGAGCTTTTCGTTCGAATACACGCTCTCCATTGTCGCCGAGTTGTAGGCAGTGACGGCCGTGTAGTAGGGCGTGCCGTCCTGCAGGTTGGAGAGCAGGTGGTAGACAACGCCTGCCATGGTCGCACCGTCAGGCCGACCGACATCGAGTGGCTGACCGTACGTGCTGGACGCTGAGCCCGTATACAGACGGTATCCAGCGATTCCCGGATCGGTCGGCACCGTCCAGCGCAGCAGCACATCATATGCTGCACATGGTTCGACGAGTAGGATCGCAAGGGCCACATACGGTAGCGTCGCGAGCAAGCAGCAAGCTGACAGCTGCTGAAAAACGGAGGTGAGATATCTGTACATGGTGACTGCGGCTCCTGTCCCTCAGGACAGCAACCACGCAGCCACTCAGCGGCGTGCCACACGGCTCCCTCGATTGTCGAGGTGCGTTCGGATTCCTGCGTCAGCAGGTGGTCGAAACTCGGGGTGACGGTGCAGAACGGTCAGATGCGCGTGCGGTTCGCAGGTGATGTGGGTCACCCGCCGCCTTTGAGGGCGCGCACACCGACGATGACCTCGAAGTCCGGATCAATGAAATCGAGTTCCTGCTTGCCGATTTCCTCGGACACCACTCCGTGCAAAGCGCATATCGCCGCGAGCACGTTGCCGTAGGTGGTCACGGCGACCTGCGCTCCGGGGAAGGTTTCCTCGAAGAGCTTCTCCGCCGACTGCGCGGTGATGCGCCAGTATTCGCCCCACGGGTCGCGGCCCAAGCGCCGCCCGATCTTGCTGATGCCGTGCGAGGTGAGCAGGAGCACACCGCCGGGCTTGAGGATGCGGTGCAGATGCCCGAGCGCCGGCTTCATATCGTAAATCATCTGCAGCGCTTGAGTGAAGATGATGCAGTCGAAGACATTCGACGGAATGTGGTCGGCCTGCGTGAGGTCAGCAACTATCGTAGCCTCGGGATTCCCGGCGACGACATGGAGGACGTCGAACTGCGTCACACGATCGTCGCCGAATTTGTTGATGTACGTCGCATCGCCGAGCTCGAGGCAGCGCCCCCGCACGTCCCGCCGATACCGGTCGAGAAACTTCTCGATGTAGTAGCGCTCGATTGGCAAACCGCGGTCGATGCCGAAGATCGGACTAATCGGCGTGACGCGGTAGAAGCTCCCGAAATGCACCGACCCACGGCGCGGCCACTGCAGGCCGTACCGGCGCTGCTGACGCACAAACCAGTTGCGGGCCTCGGGCGGTAGATGTCGCTTGGCGAACTCGATGGCTTTGTCACGCAGCGACATCGCGATTCGACTGACAGAAGGAGCGCGATAGTTACTGCTTCACGGCCATGAAGCCAGCGAAGTTGTACCACTGGAAGAACGTCTCGACGACGGGGAAACCGTTGCGCCGGAAGAGCTCGAAATTCTCATCCACGCGGTAGGGAATGAGGACGTTCTCGAGCGCCTCGCGCTTCTTGAGAATCTCTTCTTCGGAATAGCCGTTGCGACGCTTGAAGTCGTAGTAGAACTCGATGAAGTAGCGGTTCATATCGGAGCTGTTCGTCAGGACCTTCTCCATGACAATCAGCATGCCTCCCGACACCATCCCGTCGTAGATCCAGCGAATCAGCGCGTCGCGCTTGAGAGGGCGCACGAACTGCAGCGTCCAGCAGAGCATGACCACGCTGGCGTTCTTGAGCTCCGCCTTTGTGACATCGTCGTTGAGATCGAGGTTGCGCAGCTCGATCTGGTCGGAGAAACCCGCGCTCGCGATGTTGTCGCGCGCCTTGTCGAGCATTGGCTCCGAGTTATCGAAGCCCACCAGCTGGGCCTGCGGGCCGAGCGCCTTGGCCAAGCGCATCAGCGTCGTGCCAGTGGAGCAGCCCAGATCGCAGATGTACGTCCCTGGAGCATAGAACTTCTGAGCCGCCTCCTGAATGAGCGCCTGCTGCTCTGCATAGAACGGCACGCTGCGGACCAGCATGTCGTCGAACACGGCGGCCACTTCCTCGTTGAACTCGAAATCGCTGCCCCGCGCGGCGGTCGTCGCAAAGACTTGATCCCGGCTCATGAGAACCTCCTATTCCCAACGAAACAATGCTCAAAAGTCGATCAACCTGGTCTGCATCGCACCGGCTCGACCCGTTCTTGTACCGGCCCGCTCTAGTCTCCTCAATGTGCTGCGGCTTTCCCAGAGCTTGGCGGATTTCCCATAGTGGATTCCCGGAGTCACGCGCTGCGCTGTTTTGGTGGCCACTAGTCCAAAGCCGTAAGGGTTGTCCCAGTGAGTCAAGACGGGTGCCGAGAAGCCGGCATCGAACAACCACCTGCATACTTCCCAGGGTGTGTGATAGCTGCGCCACTGAGGCGTCAGGTCATCGTAGGCGGCAACAACATACTCAGGAAAGGCAATCCCGTCGTAAGAACCCTTAAACCGGTGAAACGATTGAACCAACTTCGCGTAAGACTTTACGCACAGAGCCTGGAGCCGTGCGGGCAACCGTGAGACGACTCTTCGAGCCGAATCAAGCAGAGGGTATTTCAGGTAGCGGAGGAGAATCCCCTCCGGTCTGCGGTATAGCCAAACGTAGAGCTTTCCGCTCGACTTTACGAGCTTTGCAATCTCGGCGAATGCCTTGTGGGCATTCGGTGTGTGATGAAGAACCCCGATAGAGATAACAAGGTCGAACGTCTCCGGCGCGAACGGTGTGCGCAGCAGATCGCCTTCGACGAAGTGGACCAGCTGCGATTGCCGGCGCTGCTCTGCATGGAAGACCCCGGTGGAGAGGTCTAGCCCGATCACCTCTGCACCCAGCGCGCTAATTCCTTCGGCGACGGATCCGTTCCCGCAGCCCGCGTCGAGAATGAGTTTGCCTTTGCACCACTCCGATTCTACTTGCGCTTCCAGAAGGAAAAGTTCGACACGTTCATCGACCGTCCATCCCCACGTCCGATGCGTATTGCGGCGGAAATGTTCGTCCCATTCACTCGAAAAACTCCATGCGGTGTCCTGGCCCGCTGGAAGGCATCGACGGGATAGATTGGTGTCCTGAGCGATTCGGGCCGCATGTCTTTCCAAAAACTCCGCCGGAAATGCCGAGTCGAGCATCACCGGCACGCCGCCGAGGATTGGATACGCAACGTCTGATGCGGAGTTTTGGAGAATTCCTTCGTACACGTTGCAGTCGTTGCCGGGCGGCTCGTTCCTACTATCCAAGGCAAGGAGCTGCAGAGGCGTCTTCGTTCTGGGATCTCTCAGAAACTTGAGTAGCGAGGCTCTCATGGAATTCCGGGTTCCAAGTGGCAAGAGATGGGGAGCTCGGGCCTAGGAGGCCCCAGGCTTGAGTGAGCGGTTCTCAGTGCCTCCCTCTCCGGCCCCGAAGCAGACGAAGGCGGTTCGACCCGTCCGGCGGTATCCGCGCACACTCGCCACCCCTAGCACTTCGGGACGTCGCGAACAGCAACAAGGATCTTTCTTATCGTGAATTTTCGGTCATTTCTGAACGGAAGCCTTACACGGCATGCGCTTGCGGCTCGGCGATGCGAGGCGCTGTGATCCACGAAGGCGCGACGGAATAGACCTGACCGCAGCGTTGGCAGGCACAGTGCTGCGTTTGACGATGCGAAGAGTCGATCACGACCGAGCACCACCGCGGCACGCTCACAAGTTGAGTAAGGGCAGTGAGCCACGACGCAGGCGGATGCCGCCGACCAGCAGGAGGGCGAGCCCGTACACGCCAACACCGACCGCGCAGCGCAGCGGCATCGATTGCGCCGCGAGCCCAGCGAGCGCGAGCGCCATGACGAGCCCTGCTAAGATCGGTCGCAGCAGGCGTGCAAGCGGAATGAACGCGAGCCCTTGGCGCGCGCCGTAGGTGAGCATCAAAACGCCAGCCAGCGACTCGGTGAGCACCGTGGAGATCGCAGCACCCAACATGCCGAAGACGTATATCAGCGTGACGTTCAAAAGCACATTGGCACCTGCCGCGTATGCCGTGGCTCGCAAGAGCAAGTCGTGGCGGCCGCGTGCAACGAGCGTGGCCCACGGCACGTTGCGGAACGTGGAGAGTGGGACGGCCCATACCAGAATCTGCAACACCGGGCCGGCGGGTAAGTAGGCTGAGCCAAAGGTGGTCTCGACGACTCCGTTTGCAAGGAAATAGCCGCCGATCGAGATGGGAAAACACAGCGCGAAGGTTTGTGCGAGCGCCGTATGATACAGCGCGCGTTCGTCGTCCGTGCCCGCTCCGAGGCGCGTGAGCGTGGGCAACAGGCTCATGCCGTATGCGAAGCCGAGGTTCCCGAGGAAGGAGATTACTGTGTACGCTGCGGCGTAGAAGCCGACGCTGGCGCTGTCGCAGATGAAGCGCAGGAACATGAGATCGGAGTTGTAGAGCACGAGGCTGAGCATGATCTGCGCTAGCAGCGGCAACGCACGACGGAAGATGGGCAACGCCGTGGCCGGGTCCCACCGTAAGCGAAAACCGAGGCCCGCGCGGACCAGCAACGTGTAGAGGACACTGACTACGAACGTCTCCCCGACGAGCTGCGCGACCGGAACCAGCCACAGCTGGCTTGGGCCGTGCACGGACGCAACCACGACGCTGAGGGCTAGCGCTTCGCCGACGACGCGCGTGATGCCAATGGGCCGTGCGTCCTCGCGCCCCATGTGTACCCACTTTGTGCTGGCAGCGATAGGCACGAGTGTGAGGAAGTACAGCGAGAGCACGGTGCGCTCGGGATCCGGCAAGAGTGCTTGTGCGGTTCCGACCGAGACCGCCACGAGCAGGCCCGTGAGCGCAAGGCGTATCCCCATCACGGCTGAGATCAGTTGCGGCAGCGCGCCAACGTCGCGCGCCACCTCGTGTGTACCCACTGCCTCGATGGCGAAGTCGGCGACCTTTGCGAGGTATAGGGTGACACCCGCCGCCAACGCGATTACGCCGTAGCCCTCAACGCCGAGCACGCGCGCGACGTACACGGTGGCGGCAAACGCGAGGAGGCGGGACAACGCCTCTCCTCCGCCAAGCGCCAAGAAATTGCGCGCGACTTGCCGCTCCGCGCCCATTACTCGGGCCGGATGCTTACATGCTCATGGAGCTTCCGCACGCTGCTGTCCAGCGGCAGGTCGCGTAAACACACGTGTGCCCAGACGTCGAGGTGTAAGAACCGCATCATGAGATCCTGGTCGGCCTTGCGCACAATCATTTCAATTTGGGATGGCGAGAGCTCGAAGAGATCGCGCACCGCGGATTTCTCGAAATACGCGGGCGCCACCTGCATGCGCTGGAAAGCGGTCGTCCAGAAACCGATCTTGATACGCTGGCTGAGCTCTGCGGGAATCCAACGATCGGCAACCTTGCGTACCACCCATTTGTCACGCACCAACGGATGGGCCTTCTCGAAGACCGTTGGCGAGAAGCGCAGCTTGAAGCGCGAGGGCATGTTGACCGCCGTGCGCGCCACGTCGTGATCGAGGAAGGGGAAGCGCGCCTCGACGCTGGCCTCCATGCCCAGGCAGTCGTTGCGGTGCAAGAGCGTACGCAGGTGGTAGTTGAGGTAGTCGACGGTCCTCAGGTTCTCGTAGGTGATCTTCCCCGGCCCGATCGCGTCGCGCACCGCTCGGGCATGCGCTTCGTCCTCCGTAACCTCACAGCGGTTCATGAGATCGCGCACGACCTCCCGACCAGACCCGTCATAGGGCCAGAGGATCTTGCCGATCGCCGGGATGGCATTGACGAGCGCGCGCAGGCGTGCGCCCAGCGCGTGGTACGCGTTCACGATGCGTTCGCGCCCGAGCCACGGGTAGCCCAAGAAGAGCTCATCGGAGCCTTCGCCGGAGAGCATGCCCTTGACGCCATGCACGCGTACCAAGCGCGAGACCATCATGAAGGGCGCGCAATTCGGGTGATACGTGAACGGGTGCTCGTACTGTCGCATCACGTCGGGCATATGGTCGATGAAGTCCTGCTCCCGCACGTCGACGACCTTGAGGTCGAGTTTGAGATGCTGCGAGAGCTTTCGCGCGGCGCCGTATTCGCTCCAGGGACCGATGACGTTGGCGTGAAAGATGGCGAGGTTGCTGTGCTGCTTTGCCGCCATCGCCATGATGAGTGATGAGTCGACACCACCGCTGCAGAATGCCCCGACAGCCGAATCCGCGAACATGTGGCGCTTGACGCTTTCCCACATGAGACCTTCCATCCGATCGACCATTTGCTCCGGGCGCAGGCGGTCGAGCGCTTCGATCTCACCGCCGTCCCAGAAGTCCGGCATGGAAAAGAACGTCTCCCGTCGCGTCGGCTCGCCGCGTCGAACCTGCATGAATTCGCCGGGGGCCACCGACTGGACGTGCTTGTAGAAGGTAAATCCTTTGGTCGGGCCGCCGAAGCCGAGAAGATAGGAGGTGATCGAGAAGGGGTCGCAGCTGAATTCGATCCACGGGCGGAGCGCCTTCACCTCGGACGCGAAAGCGAGCACGCGCCCGTCGTCATAGAGGTAGAGCGGCTTCATGCCAAAGCGATCGCGAGCGAGGAGTAAGGTCTGCTCCGTGGCGTCGTAAAACGCGAACGCAAACATGCCACCGAGACGCGGCAGGAGCCGGCGCGGCTCGTCGTGGATGAGAGCGTTCAAGAGGACTTCGGTGTCGCTTGTAGTGTGAAAGTGCACCCCGCGCTCCTCCAGCTCGGAGCGCAGCTCGCGGAAGTTGTAGATCTCGCCGTTGAAGACGAGGACGTAGCGACCCGTCTCGTCCCAGAAGGGCTGGTTGCTGCGCGGATTCAAGTCGACCAGGGACAAGCGCGTATGTGCCAGGCCCACGCCTTGGCCGACATAGATGCCGTCGGCGTCCGGGCCGCGATGGCGCAAGAGCCGAGCTGAGGCGCGCAGGCCGTCTTCGGGAGGCACACGCGAAGCATCACGATAGTACACACCTAAGAGCCCACACACGACGAATCCACCTCGACAACGCACGAATCTGACAATGCGTCCCCGTCCGGACGCTTGGGCTGCTATATCAAACCCGTCACGTTCCGCCACGAAGAAAGCGCCGGCTCAGAGAAAATCGACAGGCTCTTCGGCGTGCTTGCACGCCGCGAGACCATGCGCACACTTACAGCAGCGCAATGCGTCTTTGAAAACACACCAGGCTGCGTTATACCGTGCAAGAGGCGGCGTACACAGTGAGCGGTAGTCTGTCCAGGACCACACCCGAAGGCAATCTGTCAGGCACCCGAACTGTACGTGTCGAGGCCATCGCTGAGCCTAGCGGCCCGAGATCCCGGCGTGAAGTGGCCAGCTCCAACCCGACTGCACCGCCGTTCTCCTTCGTCTCTCTCAAGACCGCCCTGCCACTTGTTGCGCTGTGCGCGATCACGCTGATTCTGAGCACGCGCGGGATGACGGACGAAGCAACCGCCTCACTCCAAGGTGACATGCCACGCTATTTGATGAACGGCGTGTACTTCTACGACTTCATCCGCGACCTGCCGCTCGCACATCCCCTCGAGTACACTTATCTCTACTATGCGAAATACCCGGCCTTATCACTTGGCCATCATCCATTGTTACTCGGCCTCGCCGAGGTTCCGTTCTACGCCGCGCTCGGCGTTTCGGTGTTTTCGGCGCGCGTAACGGTCACGTTCTTCATGGTGATTGGTCTGATCGCGTGGTATGCGCTGGTGGCGCGCCTATACAACCGCGAGGTCGCGTTTTTCGCTGCCGCGCTTCTAGTAACGACCCCCTACATCGTGGATCTGTCATGCGTGGTGCTCTCGGAGATTCCTACGCTCTCGTTGGTGCTAGTCACCGCCTACTATTTCCACCGCTATTGCGACACACACCTGGCACGGCACGCATACGCCTTCGCGATCGCCGAGGCGCTCAGCGTCTACGGCAAGCACCTTGCCCTCTTCATGCTTCCGGTGTTCCTCCTCTATCTCGTTCTGCGCAACGGGGTGCGCGCACTGTTCAAGCGGGAACTGCTCATCGCCATCGGTATTGTCATCGCCTTGGTGCTGCCACTCGTTCCGATCACCATCGAGTTCTCCCAAGCCAACGTTGCCTGGGTCGCTCGCGCTGACGCGGCGTCGAGATTCAGCCTCCCGAACGTCTTGTACTACCTTGCGATCCTCTGGCACCACCACCTGACCGTCCCGGTGCTGATGCTCAGCGTGCTCGGGGTCTTCCTCTCCCTCTACGAACGCGACCGGCGGGCGGTCTTCCCAGTCTTGTGGATCGTTCTCTTCTATCTCCAGATCACGTACACGGGCGCCCACGAGCCACGCTATGCGGTCTACTGGATTCCAGCCTTCTGCCTGCTCGCTGCGGCCACCTACTCGGTTGTCCCACTGCGATCCGCGAAGGCAGTTGCCGCCGCCGTCCTCACGCTGACAGTCGTGTATCAGTTCATCACCGCGTGGCAACTCAAGCTCGTCGTTGCCGACGGCTACGAGGAAGCGGCCGAGTATGTCGTGCAGCACACCAAGGACGAGACCGTGCTATTCAGCGGAAATGTCGATAGTGGCTACTTCATTTTCTTTGTCAGGAAGCATGACGTCGACCGCGCCACAATCGTACTGCGTGCTGACAAGACGTTGGTCACGTCGAGCCTCGCACGCATCGTCGGGACGCAGCTGACCAGTCCTGAGCAGATCTATGGGATGCTGCGAGACTTCGGCACCGCATACGTGGTCCTGGAGGACGCTCCGTACAGCTCACCCCCTCTCGAGTTGTTACGGCAGGAGGTAAAGACTGCCCACTTTGCCCTGCGCAAGAGAATCCCCTTCCGCTCGAACAGCGACAGACTACAGGGGGTTGATTTGGTCGTCTACGAATACCTGGAGCGTACGCCGGCAAACCGAGACCAGCTTCTGAAAATGCGCATACCGCTGATGGGCGGGAATATTGCCGTACGCTTTGGAGAGCTCCTGCCAGAGAAGACAGGGGACGCTGTGCAGCCCTGACCGAAGCACCCGCTGCACCTTTGAGCCGTGGTGGATGCCTGCCGAGCGATGCATCTTCGGAGATCGAGTTCGTTTGTGACAGCGTCGGTCGCCTCGACCGAAACCTCGCCCATCCTACAGGCACACTGGCCAGTCGGCATCGGCCTGATGTGTTTGGCACTCGCAGCCGTGTACCAACTGCTGTGCGTGGCACAACCGATCGAGTTCTTGAATCAACACGTTTTGTTGATGGACGATGTCTACTACTATTTCCAGGTGGCGCGGAACCTTGCGCTGCGCAATTGGGCAACGTTCGATGGGCTGCACTCAACCAGCGGAATCCAGCTCTTGTGGGGGCTCGTGCTGTGGCTCGTAGCGCTGCTAAGCGCTGACAAGCTCGGCTTTATCCGTGCGGTCCTGGTGCTGTCCACGCTCCTCAACGGCATCGCCGGCCTCGCCTTGTGGCGCCTTGGGAGGGATCTGTATTCAGTGGAGGTTGGAGATCTGGCCGCGCTCTTCTGGAGCGGGTTCATGGTCGGCCTGTTGCCGACGCTGATGGGGCTGGAGTATCCGCTGCACGCGGTGACAGCGGTCGCGATCACCGCGATCTGCTGGCGGATGTTTGTAGAGCGCGACGCAGTCCCCGCGCCGTCGCGGCTGCTCTTGCTGGGCGGGTTGCTCGCGGTCAACTACTGGGTCCGACTGGACTCGGCGTTGATATCGCTCCTGATCTGGTGTGGTGTGGGTGGACTACTGTTTCGGCGGCGCACGGCTTCGCGCTCATTCGCTATCGGCTTTGCGGCACTGTCACTGCCGCCAGTGCTCGGTGCAGTCGCCTATGTCGCAACCTGTTGGCACTTGGCCGGCACCGTCATGCCAATCTCAGGCCTGGTGAAACAGGACTTCGCCGCGCAGCACTTTCGCGGCTACAGCTCAGTGACATCGTTGGCCGGTCACCTGTTCTGGTGGGTACGCATCGAGAGTCGCGCGCTCCTCGATGTGCTCGATTCCAGCCTGCTCACGATGCATCGCCCGCTCGGCGAGCCGGTGCCGCTGACCGTGCTGGGTCTCGTGCTCGTGGCGACGGCAATCACCATCCGCCGGTTGCTGATGGGTGGCACCTCTGATCCCAGACGACGGCGCGCCGCGGTCTTCGTCGGACTGCTGTGGCTCCTCGCTTCACGGCACGCGGCGTTGGTCGTGACGACGATCGGCCACTTCTCGCACGTCACCCAACACTACTATGCGTGGCTGTGGCTCGCATGTTGTCTCTGGACCGCG
>JBGQHM010000012.1:0-40689 GCA_041497995.1 Binatia bacterium
CCCCATGCACGGGCCCATCGACGGCTCGCGCAGCGCCACGCACACCGACTCACCGAGCCGGTGGAACGCATCACCCAAGCCGATGCTGGTCGTCGTCTTCCCCTCCCCGGCCGGAGTCGGCGTGATCGCCGAAACGAGAATCAGTCGCGACGGTGCGCTACGCACGCGCGGACGCTCAAGCACCGGCAACGCGACCTTCGCGATGTCAGGACCGTACATCCACAGGTCATCGGGCTGCAGTCCGAGCGTCGCCGCAACCTCAGCGATTGGACGTGGATGAACGGAACGGGCGATCTCGACGTTGGTCGGCACGCGTCCTCCTCGTGCCGATCTCAGAATGCGAAGACGTCTTCGACGGACAGATCGAGCTTCGGGAGCGGGCGCGACTTGATCTTGCCCGCGCTGAACGTGCGCCCAGCGTCGTAGCCGCGCTTACCGAGGTGGAAGACTGTGACCCTGCGGCGCGGCGCATCGACGATCCAATACTCGTCAACGCCATTGCGCTCGTAGACCTTCTTCTTCTCTGTCCGATCCCGCCGCGCGGTCGAACGCGAAAGCGTTTCAAGCGCCAAGGTGGGAACGATACGCAGGAACTGGCCTTCAACGGGAGGCGGCCCGGCAGCGAAGCGCTTGCTCGTGATGAATGAGACGTCGGGTTCGACCGTGTCACCCGAGGGAAGGTCGTAGCCGGTGCTGGAGTCGAGGACCATGCCCAGTTTGCGGCTACTCACTTGCTGATTCAACCGACAGCTCAGCGTCACTCCGACGCGGCCATGCGGCCATCCGGCGGGCGGGGTCATCACGATCCTTCCGTTGATCAGTTCGTAGTGATTGCTGTCCGACTGTGGCCGATCGTCGAGCCAGCGGCGGAACTCGTCCTGGGCGAAGTGCTCATCGGAACGGAAGGCGGTCTCTGCGGTCATCGCGGTGCGCACTATAGCGCGCTCGCAAGCGGTCTGGAAAGCTGTGGTCGACGGAAACCTGGCAGTCAGGCCATCGATTAGGCAGTTGTTGCGCACCACCAGCTTCACAGCTTGTCTCGTTCACACTGTTCTTGCGATCAATGAGTAGGTGTGGGTAGAGTGCGTCTCTCGAATCACGATGGGGGCGGACGTAGAGGGATGGCCGTCGAGCAACAAAGCATTTGGACTGAGCAGATTGCGCCCAGCCGTCGGTTGAAGTCTACGGCGGCGCACGCCGGTGTTTGCTGCTGAATGCGGCGCAGGTCAAGCAGTCCGTCCTTCCCTCGGAGCGCATCGCGCGAGCGATCCTGCTGATTCGCGGGCAGAAGGTGATGCTGGATGCTGACCTCGCCAAGTTGGACGGCGTTGAGACGAGAGTGCTCAATCAAGCTGTGCGGCGCAATGCGCCGCGATTTCCTCCTGACTTCATGTTTCGGCTGGGGAGAGACGAGGTTGAACGCCTGAGGCAGGATCAAGGTGCTGTCCGTTTGAGATCACAATTTGGGATCTCAAAGCCGGGCCGAGGCGGACGGCGGTACGCACCGCGTGCGTTCACCGAGCAGGGTGTGGCCATGCTATCAAGCGTACTCCGCAGTGAGCGTGCGGTTCGGGTGAACATCGAGATCATGCGCGCCTTCGTGAAGCTGCGTGAGCTGCTGGCGACGCACAAGGACCTGGCCCGAAAGCTGGAGGCGCTGGAGCGGAAGTATGACGCGCAGTTCAAGGTCGTCTTCGACGCGATCCGCCAGCTGATGGCACCGCCGGCGCCGAAGGCGAAGCGGATCGGATTTCGCGCATGAAGACGATAGTCATCCCGATGAAGAGGGAAAGGAAGGTGTGCCTTCGGCAGGTTTCTCGACGGCGGTTAGGCAGGTTCAGCGGTCCTACGCGGCCCGACGACCGCCGACGAATGATCCCGGGTCTCCTATTGCGTAGCAGCGCGCGATGTTCATCAGTGGTGGCAATTCCTCACTATCCCACTTCCAGCGGCGCTTGCGGCACGGTCTCCCAGAACTCTGGATCGTGACCGAAGAAGATGCGCGCGCCGGCGTCGCGCAATGCGCGGAGGCGCAGGAGGGATTGGCGCATCTCCTCTTCGTCATACACGACCGAAGGCAGATGCATGGCCTCGAGTGTCCGCCGCAGGTAGCAGGCATCGCCGGTGAGCACGACCTCACCGCTATCGAGCCGCACACGCAGCGACTGGTGCCCGGGGGTGTGGCCGTAGGTCGGCACGCAGACGACACGGCCGTCGCCAAACAAGTCGTGCTCACCATCAACTACCAACACGTCGTGCCCCGAATCGTAATCTTTGGGGTCGTAGAAGTTGCGGCGGATGAGATCGGCATCGTGGCCGGCCTCCCACTCGGGGCGCTGCACAACGAGCTGCGCATTCGGAATGGTGGCGTTGCCGCCCGTGTGGTCGAAGTGCAGATGCGAGTTGATCAGGTAGCGGATCGTCCGTGGGGCAACGTCGAGCGCTTCCAGACGTGCCGCCACGTCTTCGCCCGCGCGGAACTCGACGTCGAACAAACGGGCCGCCAACCCCAAGCGGCCCTCGGGATCGGACTGCGTGGCGGGGTGCATGCCGCTATCAAACAGTACACGGCCGCGCGGATGGTCGATGAGAAAGGACGGCACCGGCACGCGCAAACGTCCGGGCTCACCGGCGAGGAAACCTGCCGTTGCTCCAGTCAGCCACCCACAGGTCATCGCAAAGAGACGCACGGCCATAGCCCCTTCCTTTCACCGAGGATCTGAGCAGCATCGCCACTTAGGCGCGATGGTCTCGCCGCGTCAAGACGGGAGCGTCAAGACGGGAGCAGTTGACTCCGCGCGTTTCGTCGGTCATCACAAGCGAGGTCGCTCATGACACTCCGTGCCCTCCCCCGCCACTCCGTGCAACCCGAGATCCAAGTAGCGTCCGATGACGACGCCGCGGCCGTGGACTCGCGGGTGACGCCGCTCAGCGGCTGGGGTCGCTACCCGATTGTCGACGGACACGAGGCACTGTCCGAGGATCTCGAGCGTATCACCCGCGGAGCCGTGCTGACCCGGGGGCTCGGCCGTTCGTACGGCGACGCCTCGCTGCCTCCACCTGGCCAGCATCGCGTCGCCGGCTCGGTGCTCGCCGACCGTCTGCTCGCATTCGATCCAGACACGGGGATCGTGCGCGCCGAGGCGGGATGTCCGTTGTGGCGCCTGAACCGCATCTCCCTGCCGCGCGGTTTCTTCACCCCTGTGACGCCCGGCACACACTACGTGACACTGGGCGGCATGGTCGCGGCCGACGTGCACGGGAAGAGTCATCACGTCGACGGCTGCTTCGGCGAACACGTGACGCGGCTCAAGATGCGCGTCGCGGATGGACGTATCCTGGAGTGCTCAGACGACGTGGAACGCGAGCTGTTCCGCGCCACGCTCGGGGGGATGGGGTTGACCGGACACATCCTCGAAGTGGAGTTCCGTCTACGCCGCATCCCGACGCCGTGGATCTGGCAGGAGAGTGAACAGACACCGAACTTCGAAGCAACGCTCGAATGCCTGCGCGAGGGGAGCAAGCGCTGGCCGATGACGGTGTGCTGGGCCGACTTTCTGACGAGGGGTCCGCAGGCCGGTCGCGGACTCGTTATGTTGGGCCGCTGGGCCGAACCCAGCGAAGCGCTACCTGCAGCCCCGCGCTTCCGGCAGGCACCATCGGTCCCGCCCGTGTTTCCAAGCTGGGCACAGCCGTGGATGCTTCGGGCCTTCAACTGGCTCATCTACATCAAGCACGGCAAGCGGGTGCATCGCGGCATCGTGCACCCCGAGACATTCTTCTATCCGCTCGACGTAGTTCGTAACTGGAACCGCCTGTACGGACCACGCGGATTCACACAGTATCAGTGCGTCCTGCCAACAGCCGGGGACAATAGCCGGCACCGCCGCTTCTTGGCGCGGCTGCATGAGCTGAACGCGCCGGTATTCCTGTGTGTCATCAAGGACTGCGGTCGAGAGGGCAAGGGCATGCTGTCGTTTCCGAAGGCCGGCGTGTCGTACGCGCTCGACCTGCCGATTGCCGCCAACACGCAGGCGCTGGTCGACGCGCTCAACGAGTTCGTCATTACGGAAGGCGGCCGCATTTACCTGGCCAAGGACGCGTTCACGCGCGCCGAGCACTTCCGAGCAATGGAGCCGCGACTCGACGCGTGGACGCAGGTGCGGCGCCGCTGGGATCCGCACGGCACGCTGCGCAGCGCGCAATCGATCCGCGTCTTCGGGGACGCACCGTGAAGGTCGTCTTCCTCGGCGCCACGCGCGGCATGGGCAGGGCCTTGGCTCGCTTGATGGCGCAACGTGGCGACCGGATCTTCTTGCTCGGACGCGATCCGGAAGAGCTCGCGCGCAGCGCACAGGACTTGGAGGTCATCGCCGGCGGTGGCAAAGTCGATGCCGCGCTGTGCGATCTGTTGCAGCCGGACACCTTCGCGGGCGCCCTCGACCAAGCGGCGCGCGTGCTCGATGGCTTCGACACAGTGATCGTGACCGCCGGGCTATTTGCGACGCAGGAGCAGCTCGAAGACGACACTGCGCTGCGACAGGACCTGCTCACCGCCGACTTCACGAACACGATCCAGTTCTGCGAAGCGGCGCGACGGCGTCTGCTGGCGGCGGGCGGCGGCACGCTGGTCGTCTTCAGCTCGGTGGCCGGCGACCGCGGCCGCAAGCCGGTGATTCTGTACGGCGCCGCGAAGGCCGGGCTGTCGCACTACCTCGAAGGGCTGGACCACAAGTTCCGCGCGCAAGGCCTGCGGACGATCTGCGTGAAGCCGGGCTTCGTCAAGACCGGCATGACCGCCGGCCTCAAGCCGCCACCCTTTGCGGGTGAACCCGACGACGTCGCGCGCATCGTTCTCAAAGCGATCGACCGCGGATCGCCGGTAGTCTACGCCCCTGGCATCTGGCGCTGGGTAATGTTGGTGATCCGCAGCCTGCCCCGCGCGGTGATGCGACGCATCGGGTTTTGAGAGAACGTCCAGCGTAGCGGGAGCAGAACCTGCGCTCGTCTATTTCCGGAATGCCGGTACGATCGCGTTGGCCAGGTTGATCAACGACGCGGCAGCGACATCGCGCGGCATGTCCAGGGAGCCCGGCACGACGCGCAAGAAGTCGAGACCGATGTCGGCGAGCTGACGAAAGCGCGGCAGTGTCCGCTCGGGCGGGCCGACGATGGCGAACCAGTCGACGAATTCGTCGCTCAAGCCGGCAGTGTGCGCCGCGCCGGCTCGCGTGTGCTCGCGCATGTCGTAGTGCACGCGCAGGTGGCGCGCGGCGTCACGCAGCGGCGCTGGAAGATTCTCCAGCTTGCTGCCCTTGAATGCGGAGAAGCGCGCGAAGGTCGCGGCCGTGCCACGCACGCCCTTTCGCCCCACCTCGACGTCGGGATGGATCACGGCGTTCACAAACGCCCCGTAGCGCAGCGCGCTCGGATCGCGTCCGGCAGCGCGGGCTGCGGAGCGGGCGTGATCGAGGACCTCTGTGAGATGGTCGGGATCGGCGCCGACGGCGAAGCAGATCCGGTCAGCGCGGCGCGCCGCCGCCTCGATCACCCGCCGGCCGGTCGCCGCCACCTCGACGGGCACCTTCGGCACCTTGGTGTAGCGCATCCATTCGAGGCGGCTCTCGAAGCCGTCGCGATCGACGACCTCGCCACTGAGGTAGCCTTGCACCATTTGCAAGTAGCGCTCGAAGCTCGCGACCGGATCTTCATGCTTGCCGATGCGCTGCACCGACGAGTCGCCGCGACCGATGGCGAGCACGGCGCGTCCACCGCTCTCTACCTGCAGCGACAGCGCTGCTGATGCAGTCACTGCGGCATCGCGGGTCACCGAGTTGGTCACCCCCGGACCGAGCTGCAGCTTCGAGGTGGCCGCCGCCGCGAGCATCAACTGCCCCCAAACCTCCGGCGCCAGGTTCTGACTGTCGGGGAACACCATGCTGGCCAAGCCGAGCCTTTCGACCATCTGCGCCGTTTGCGCCGTCTTGCCGAGTGGCGGAAATAGGATGATGCCGATCTCCATCACGCCTCCAACTTGCAGCCCGTCAATGACCTCAAAAGCGCTTCGCGCGCAACCCCCCAGCGCGGAGACGATCAAAGACACGTCCCGCTCCTCGAACATCCCAATAGAGTACATCACGGCTCTGAAAGTCTGAGCGCAGTGTGCGGTCGTCTCGATGACATTCGACATTGCACCGCATCCGTGAGGCGCGATACGCTTGCGCCAGTGTCGCCAATGTCAGGCAACGGTCGTATCGTTGGGGCCTTACTCGTTGCGTTCGTCTTTCTCGCAGCGGGTCCGCTACTGGCGTCGCAGGAGTGCGCGTATCTGACCGTCGCTGACACAATGGTCACTATCGACTCGACAGACAATTCCATCGCCACCCGCGTACCGTTCGGCCGGTACACTGCGGGCTCGATCGCTCTCACTCCGGATGGGAGCGTTGCCTTCGTGGGAACGGCAGACGGGCTCGCTGTCCTCGACACAGAAACGAATCGCGTCGTCGCGACGATCCCTCTCGGAATTTACAGCGCCGGACCAATTTCATTTTCGCCTGACGGCGCGACGGCGTACGCGACTGGGACCTACGAGTTCGGTGCCCCGGCGCGTGCTGCGGTGCTCTTTGTGATCGATGTCGGCACCCGCCAGGTGGTACACACGATTGAGCAAGCGGAGAATGCCGCCGTCAGTCCTGATGGGCGTACCGTGTACGCCGTCCGCACCGATGTGTGGCTCCAGTCGGCCGAACCGCCACGGCTCCTATTCATCGATGCCCGTACCGGCGACGTCACCGGCATACTGCCGAACGTGCCGTATGCTCGCAAAATCGTCGTCACACCTGACAGCCGCAGCGCGTATCTCGGCAGCACCGGTTACCCCGACAGTCGAATTGTGCGCATCGATGCAGTGACACGCACGCTCGCCGGCACGATTGACCTCGCGGGTGAGCTCACCGACCTCAGCCTCAGCAGCGACGGCACCATGGCTTACGCCACCACCTACAACACGGACATCGGCAACTTCGTGCTCTTCGATCTGCCCAGCGGCACCGAGGTCGGCAAGCTTGCGTTCGAAGGAGTTCCGGACGCGTTCGCTCTGACGCGCGATCAGCGCCGCGCGTACATCCTTCTACGGCCGGACATTCGCCGACAAGAACCGGCGGTCGGCGTGATCGATGTCCCGGCGCGCACGGTCGCAGCAATGATTCCGCTGCGGGCTTGGGGAACGGCGATCGACATCGCGACGGTACCGCACGGGTGCAGCGCACCGGTTTGCGAAGGCGACTGCGACAGCAATGGACAAGTCACGGTCGATGAAATTCTCGCGGGTGTTGCCATGAGTCTCGGAGAGGTGGGTGAGCTTTGCGCTGCCTACGCCGGCGATAGCGGTACGGTTTCAGTCGACGCGCTCGTTCGCGCCGTGGCTCACGCCTTGAACGGCTGCCCTTGAAAGAGGCTCGCATGGCAGCGGCACATAGTGAGCCTGTACGGGCCGATCCCTTGCCCTAGGTCGTTGATCTCGACGGCGTCTTCCGACGAACGGACGCGTTCTCCTGCCAAGAAGCAGTGCCATTGACAGCGACTCCAGGTTCCGGCTCGGCTTGACGTCTTTGCCAGAAGACCGACGCGGGCCAGCGCTTCTCTCTGCAATAGTGTGTGTTGCGCACGCGCAAGTAGTCGTCAAAACTCTGATTGGTCTGCACAGTGTACCTCAGGAGTGCGGTGTCGTCGCCCTCCCAGTATTCTTGTAAAGATTGTGCGGCACGCAGACCAGACTGGAGCGCCTTGCAGACGCCTTGCGACGCGAGCGGGTCAAATGCAATCGCCGCATCGCCCACGGCGAGCCAGCCTCTTCCACTCATGTGATCCAATCGAACACTGCTCGCGGCAAATGCACTTCGAACCGCTGTCGCAGCATAAGGCTTGGCCCGCGAACGGGTATGTACAGCGTTCTGCAGTTGTTGCAGCCAGTAGCCGGTCGATCGTTTATTGGCCCTTCCATACAAGTCGCCATCGGTCATATAGGCGAGCGCGAGGCGAGAGTCGGGCAGTACCGCTGAATACCACCAGCCCGGTTCGACTGCTTCTACAAGAGTAAAACTATCAGCAATTGGCTCCGGTGAGCCTGGCAAGAAAAAGGCGACGACCCCAATGAGCCGATCATAGGAAATTCGTTTGACACCCTTTTGGCGAGCAACCGCCGACGCTCTCCCCGTAGCGTCGACCAGAAACTTTGTCCGGAAGCTGCACCGCTGGTCGTCGTATGCGATCTCGATTCGCCACTGATCTCCATCATCTTGCGTGCAGTTGATCAGGCGAGCACCCCGGTACACACTGGCTCCCGCCTCCTCCGCACAGCGCGCAAGCATGGCGTCAAAGCGACGGCGATCCACGTGCCACCCGGGGCCATACGGACTGAAGATGAAATCGTTGTCGTATACGTCGGCGCGCCCCCACACGGAGTGGTTGCCAAAGGAAGGCGAATGCTTCTCTGAAAGGAATCGTTCCCAGACTCCGAGGCTATCTAAGACCGGCCGTACACTCGGTGGGAGCGTCTCCCCAATGCGGAGGTCCTCATAGTTGGACCGCTCGATAACAATCACCGAGTATCCGCGCTGTCTCAGCGCCAGCGCTGTTGCAGCACCGGCAGGCCCCCCGCCGAGCACGACTACGTCGAGGCTCACGGTTTCCGTTCCGTCTCAACGTAATTGGAGCCCTTCTTTACGACGAAGCCGAGCTTGTGCCAATTTTTGACCATGTCTGCGGCACTACTGACATGCTTGCGGATCCACGGCACCTGGGCGCCGCCGCCTTCGGGAAAAACATCGTCGGGGCGCTGAGCGGGCCACCAAGCGTAGTCGCCGTCCTGTGCGCAATCGTAAAAGTCCGCCTGCCACGGAAGGGCCATCTGCTTGGTGATGTCGCCGGGTTGAAGGCTGGCCGCATCCAGTCGAAACGGTTCCGAGAAGGCGTACACATCGCGCAGCAACCAACTCGCCTCGATACCGGGGTAAAACGCAGCTCCCACGCACGACTCCAGCGCTGCTTGATCCAACCCATCGGGCGTAATGCTCTGCGTAGGATGGGGTGGCCCTGACCAATCGTTTACGAAACTCCCGTCCTTCCACTTCTTCATGTACTCGTACTGGACCCTTGTCAGAGGCTGGTTCTTCCCATCGGTGTAGTAGTCCGACCAAATCATCGGCATGTCGGCCTCACCAGCGTCCTGGTTAGGTGAAAGCGCTGGATCTCTGAGCTTGTTGAAGATTGCCGAGCGGGCGGATTTCGATCCAGGTGGGGGGATGAGCGCGGACAGTGTGGCATGCGCGTGTTTTGAGGTCACCATCCCGCTGACCCATTTCACTTCGATAGCTCGTTGCAGCAACGGGTAGATGTCGTTGGTAAACGAGGGCTTCGTAGGCAGTTTCAGCCCCAACTTGTCGACCGCCAGCTGCACGAGCGTATCGAACAGCGTGATGATGCTATCGATGGGTGGCGCGAATTTCGGCGGCGCGCAGATGACCCAGGCGGCGACGGCCTCGATCGTCTTCGCACTGCCCTTCAGTGTGACCGTCGCCGTGACCGGGCCATCCGACACATCGTCGTGCCAGCCGTCGTTGTTTGCGAAGGTAGTCAGCGGCTTGCTTGTGGGCGAAGCCGACTGTCCAAACCCGCCGAGGACGAGCACGCGTCCCTGCTTGTCGGTCCGGATTTCTCCAAGGGGCACAACGCCGCCGCGAAAAGTCCCGGTGTCAAACTGGGCCGCTTTGTTGGACCCAGTCAAAGAACGCGGTCCGGGATTGATCACAAGACTCGCGCGGTCCGTCACAGATGCGTTTCTGAGCGACGCGCTTGGGTTCAACCCGTCGAACTGTTTCCACGCTGCTTTGCTGTTGGCCAGATGCACTGTCCAAGTGATGCTCGCGTCCTTCGCCGTGATTTCCTTCACGAGCTTGCCTTTCTTGTCGTAGCCGAAAAGGCGAAAACGCGCTGCCTGCCGCTTGATGCGCCCTTGCGCGTCTTTGTATCCTCCCGGTGGCCTGCGATACACTCTAGGTTTCTCGGGACCGATGAAGAACTCGGTCGGGCTGTTTCCCAGCCGGGCGATGCCGATCGCAGGATGAATTTTTATTGCGCTGATTGCTGCCATCGGTAGGGCTCCCTATAGTCCGCAAGATTGTAAACTTGACACATCTCGCGCGTCATCACCTTCCATCGATTCGATCGTGATGCTTCAATGGGTCCACCTGCTAGAGGTTCCGCCAGCGCTCGTACACGCCAACCAAGAAGGCGTGAAAGGGCCAGAATATTGGATCACTGGGCGACGTCTGCGCGTTCGGCATCTGGCCGCCAAGAGCGTTGTGGACGGCGTTGTGGTACGGGACGGTGAGGCTGTTCAGCGCGGTGTAGGTGGTGATCGTCTTTAGCGCCGCGGGTTTGAGGGTAGCCGGCAGTGGCATGCTCACGTTGGTGTTGCCCTTGTTGAGCTGAGTTGGAATTGGATTCGCAGGATTCCAGAACGGCAGCGGCACGAAGCTCGCCCCGCCGTTGTTGACCAGCCAGGTCTCGAGTTCCGCGATAAAGTGCTGGTGCCAGGTGAGAAACCCGTTGCCGTGGATCATGAGGGACATGTCCATGCCCGCGGCCTTGTGCTCGGCGACCGGGTTGTTAGTGGGCTTCGCGATGAATTGGTCGAGCAGTGCCCGCAACTTGACTAGTCGTGCGTTGCTCAGAGTTGATGCATCCTTGCGATGTGCCATGATCAATCCTCCCTTCGCAGTATTGTGGACTGTTGCGTTTTCCATTGAAGCCGGTGCCAGAATCGTCATCACGGCGTGATCTGAATCCACGCCGCCTCCGATGGGACGCCATTCGCGTCGACGATGAACAGCATGTAGTAGCCCGGCGGCGCAATCGTGCTGGCCGTCGGGGCCGTAACGGTGATGCGGTTGGCAGTGTGCGTGTTGATCGGCAGCTTGATGTAACGTTGACCCGCGTCGGTGTGGTGCGTCATCGCGCACGGCCTGATTAGGGCCACCGAAGTCACGCGCGTGGCGTCGGCGCTTTGGATGTCAAACGCGTCACCGAAGGTCACCTTCGCCGGCGTAGCAGTAATGTGCGGTCGTGGTCCACGCAACAGATAGGGTGGCGTGAACACCTCGATGTACCGCTGATCACGCGCCGGAGCTCCGCCCAGCGTGGGGTCGATACCACCCGCAGACAACACGCGCCCGTCGGGCAGCAGGAGCGCTATCGAGTGATATTGCCGAGGATGCGCCATCGGCGCCATCAGCGTCCAGCGGTTGGTTTGTGGATCGTAGATCTCGGGCTGCAAGACTGGCTGCGGATCGGCCGCCCATTTACCATTGCGTTGCCCGCCGACGGCGAGCACGGTCCCATCGGGCAGGAGCACGCCGTTGACATTGGTGCGGCGGAAATTCATGTCAGCGAGCCGGGACCACACAGGCGGAGGCGAGAGCTGCGTCAAGTCGATCGCTTCGACGCTCTGCGCATTGTGCGTGCCGCTCACGCCCCCGCCGATGACGATCACGCTCACCGTGGGCGGCGAGTGCGTGGCGTCAATCTGAATCACTGCGGTGCCTTCCTGGCGATCAGGGAATGTCTGCGCGCCGAGCGTAGTCCATACCGCAGAGGTTGGACCGGTGCGCCGCAGATGCGCTGTCGTGACGTCGAATGCGACTTGCCAACCGCACCGCGAATAAAAGATCTCACCCGAAGGAATTTGGTGCAGGCTCGAATAGAGCTCCGACAGGTTGCGGTCCGCGCCGGACAGTACAGTCCACGCATTCGTCGCCGGATCGAAGAGCTCGATCGGCCCCACCCCGGACATGCCGCTCGCCGCGATCACTTTTCCATCAGAAAGCGGCACCAGCGTCGGATACCACCTGGCCGCGCTCATGTTGCTCGCCGCGGGCAGGTGGGTCCACCCTTCGGTTGCCGGGTCGAAGATGTGCGTCGACCTGATCGTTCCATTGGGTGCCCCGCCGGCGACCAGCAGCCGCCCGTCGGCGAGGAAGGTCTGGCCGGCGCAGAACAGATCCTCGTCATAGGTCTGCGTGGTGCGGCCGTCGGTCGCTGGATCCCACACCACCGACTGATCGGGATAGCCAACCTCCGCGGTGCCCGACCACATGACGACGCGGCCGTTGTGCATGAGCGCGGCATGCACGACGAAGTTCGGTAGATCGGGAAGACTGTCCCATCGTCCTTGTCCAGCCGACATGCAACGATGCGGATCGACGGGCGGGCAGTCGTACTTGTCGCAGTGTGTATTCAAAATGTAATCGAGTTCCTTTTCATCTTCGACTTCAATCGATTGAACCGCGCGGATCAAGCCAGCCATTCCCTGCATCATGTGCATTTCGACATGGCAGTGGAATAGGAAGTCGCCGCATACCTTAACGTGCTTCTCACGTTTCTCTTTTTTTTCTGGAGGGCGACGATCCTCGCGTTCAGTCAAGAGAACCACGTCGGGTACGACGGTCTCGGCACAGAAAGACTCGGCGGGGCCGAGGCTGCGCGTGTCGACGTTTTGCTCAGCCCAGCGCCAGCGCGTGCCGTGCGTGTGGAAGTTGTGCCAGCCCACACCGAGATCGAGGTTGAAAACGTACCAGCGTATTCGCTTGCCGCTGTCGCTGACGATGGTTGGTGTATTGCCAACGAACGTCCGCCCGTTCAAACACATCGACTCAAGACTGGCCGACGACGACTCGGTTACCGTATGCGGCATTGTGCCGGCATGTGTCCAGGTGACCGTGCCACCGGGTGCGATGGTGACGGCGACAGGATCGAACCGGGGACTGCCCGGCGTATCACGAATGGTCACCGCCGCAGATGCAGGCCCGCCGGTGGAGACGATGACCTGTCCGCTCATCGGATGCAGGCGACACATATAGTCGACTGGCCCGAGGGTGGGAAACGTAAACGAAAACGTGCCACCGGGATTGAGGGTGCCGCTATCGAACGCGGCAGCGGTGCGCGGTCCGCTGAGCCGATGCAGGAAGATTGGTACTTCGTAATCGGCCTTGTGCCATCTCGGATCGCGCACGACGATGCCACCAAACAAGCCGCGATTGACGCTGTCGCCGATCATCTTGTAGTGATCGTGAAACGGCCAGCAGCCGATGGTCTCCTGAGTCGCCTCGAATTCGTAGACCCAGATGTCGCCGGGGCAGATTTCATCGGAGCGCCCGCTCATCCGGCCCGCCACGCCGAACGGCCACGAGCCGTCTCCCGCCACCCCGTACTTGAGTCCGTGCAAGTGAAACGAATGCGGCATATCGTCTGCGTTCAAGACGTGGATTCGCAGTCGCTCGCCAGGTTTCGTATAGATGATGGCTCCCGGAACACGACGGTCGGCCATCGGCTCGTTTACGTCGTTCGCGATCAGGGGCACCATATTCGGCATTGCGTATCCGGCATCGAGGTATTCCCGATAAACAAGCGCGTCGACGCGGCGCAGGGCCACTTCACCATCCGGAACACGGCCGTCCTCGTGGCCGGGATTGCGAGCGCAGTCGCGGTGGTAATGGCCCATTTCGTCTTGGGGTGCTACCGGGCTGTAACCAAGGATGTGCTCGATCTTCAGGTAGACGTTGCGTGTAGGCATGGTTCATTCCTCCACAACAGGCAGCTTCTCCAACTGGCATACGGAGGGCAGAACGGATCAAGGCACGACGACAACCTGTCCGGACATTCCCGCGCCGTTCGGGCCGCCGTGGATCTTGCAATAGTACTTGAACGTTCCGGCGGTCATGAACATCTGGTCGAATGTCGCGCCGTTGTTCTGCACACCAGAGTCGAACGAGTTGTTGTCTGCGGTCACCGAGTGGTTATCTTCCTTCCACACCCAGTGAACGGTATCGCCGACTTTGATGTTCGCCACCGTCGGGTTGAAGGCGAAGTTCTGCAGGGTGACCTGAACCGTATTCGGTAGCACCGGCCCTGCTGTATCGCTGCTGGGGCATGGCACTCCGTGGGGCAACTTGGTCGCGAACTCCCCACCGTTTATGATGAGCAGCGAACCCATCATCCCGGTCATCATGTGCATGAGTACGTGGCAGTGCATGTGCCATTCGCCCAATGCTTGCGGTGAACCCGGGCCCCCGGCGCGCATGAAGCTTCCCGACGCGCCGTTGATGGTGAAGACGAACGAGTTGGCCGGACCAAACGTGCGGGTGTCCTCGAATTGGGAGACGGCGCGCACCTGCGCGCTACTTTGGATGGCCGCGGGCGTCGTGCCATCCGGTCCGGGGATCGTCCAGCGGTGACCGTGGATATGGAACGTGTGGAAGTCACTCCCCATTCCGACGACGCCGAATCGCATCAGCGTACTCGGCCCGGAGACAATCGTCGGCGTATTGCCCAGGTATTGGCGTCCGTTGATGCAGGTTGGCGCCCCCGAGAGCGCATGGAACAGCTGGAGAGTCAGCAGCTTCTTCGGTGGCGTCCGATATCGAAGGAAGCCGAAATGGCTAATGCCGAATTTTTCGTCGACCTGGAGTAAGATATCGTCCTGTCTGAAGATGAGCGCTGGTTGCGCGGGCTCCGCATGCTTCGTCCCTCCTGCCGGTGCACCAGTGGCCGCTGCGGCCGCATGCTCGTGCGACACGGACGTATGGTCGACGAGATCCTCCAACTGATGTGGCAGCAGCTGGATTGCCTGGCCGAGCGCGGCTGGGAAGAATGTGAAGACCACCGGTGAGCCGGTTGGCGATCCACCAGGGAGGAAGGCCGGATCGAGTTGCGACGGGTCGGCGGGATTGCGCGGATCGACCTCCTGCTCCGGGTCCGCCCGGTCATTGTGGATCGCGATGATGCCGATGGCGCCGAGGCTGATATTGTCATCGTCGCAGATGGAGTGGTCGTGATAGAGCCATACCCCCGCGGTTGTCGGCCAACCGAACGTCTGCCACGTGTACGTGAACGTGGCATCAGGCGGCACGCGGTCGCCCTTCTTGAACTTGGTGACGCCGCCCCCAGGGACTGTCGCCCAGAGCGAAGCCTCGGTTCCAACCGCCTGCGACGGATCGGGAGGCGATAGCGGATAGGCCCCGTCGGAGGTCGGTTCAAACACCACGCCATGCGGGTGCAGGCTGTGGCATCTGTGCTCCAAAGACATGGGCTTTCCGTCGCTCGTGAGGCGATGGTCCTTGTTGCGAAAGTAGATGGTGATCGTGTCGCCGACGCTGGCCTCGATAGTCGGACCGGGTATCGTTCCCATCGTCCCGTTCTCGGTGGGGTTAGGCTCGTTCAGGTCCCACGGGTTTACCTTGCGGTCGTCTGGCACCGTCCACGCATCACTGCCGTCGGGCTTCGTCGGCGGCTTGTACCGTCGCAAGATCAGCGCGTCGATGATCCTGGAACCGCTCCGCAGGGGCTTGAACATTGTCACGTTTCGACCCGGGCCACCGTTCACCGACGGCAGGAAGACGACCGCTGGCGCAGGGCCGCTTTCGCGCGTCATGATGTCCTGGCCGGTCATACGATCGATGTTGTGAGGGCAGGCGTCCCAAGGGCGGTTCTCGATCTGGATCCATAATTTTGGCATGGCACACTCCTCCGCGTTCGAAGATGATTGATGTCAGCCGAACCTGTCCGCGTGGCTGAGACGCGAACTCACGACGTGAGCCTCAGTCCGCTGTCGCCGCCTCTCGCTATCCCTTTCGTCTTTGCCTGATCTCAGCTGAAACCGTGCCGCGCGCACGCGTGCCACGTGCCCCACAAAACGCGTCGGGACCACTACCAACCTGTCCACTCCAATAGACGCGAGCTCGGACAAGTGACAACGATCGTGGACAGGAAGTGGCTCCGCCGTGTTCGTGCGCCGCGCTTCGCCTTTCGTTGCCACGAATTCATTCGCCGGGTCTGTTTCAGGCTCATGGGCAGCTGCTGAAGGACTCCTTTGTGGACATGCGACCGTGACTCGACGGTGAAGCCATCTTCGTCGCCACGATGGTGGAGACGGTCCGGCTTGGCGCCCAACATCACACGAAATATAGTGGCGTCGCTCGAGGGAGATGAGCGTGGAGGTAACCATCAGGCGGCTTCGCGTGGAGAACGCAGCGGCGTTCATCGCGTTGCGTCGCGAGGCGTTGGAGAACCATCCACTCGCCTTCGGGGCATCGATCGATGACGACCGGGGCCTCGCACTTGACTTTGTTCGGACGGCGCTGGCCGACGATCAGGAACAAGCCGTGTTCGGCCACAGCGAAGGAGCCACCCTCACCGGAATGGTCGGAGTCATGCGCGAGTCACGCGTGAAGCGACGGCATAAGGCGCTGATCTGGGGGATGTACGTTGCTCCGTTGGCACGACGGAAGGGAGTCGGCCGCGCGCTGCTAGCCGCGGCCATCGCGCATGCGCGCACTTGGTCCGCGGTCGAGTTGTTGCACCTCAGCGTGACCGATGCGGCCGTCAACGCGCAGCGCTTGTACGAGGCCGCTGGCTTTCGCTTCTGGGGAAGAGAGCCGCGCGCCATCGAGTGGCAGCGGCGATTCGCGGACGAGCTGCATCTCGTTCTCGATCTCCGTGCGACCGCAGGCAAGCCGGCATGCCCGAGCTGAGAACACTTGCCCTCTTCATGGCGGCTGCGCTGGCGCTGAACCTGACGCCGGGGCCGGACATGCTCTACGTTGCGGCCCGCGGCAGCAGCGAAGGCCGCGAGGCGGGGATCATCTCGGCGCTGGGCATCGCAGCCGGCTGCCTGGTGCACACGTTCGCACTCGCACTGGGTCTCTCGGCGCTCCTCGCTGCCGTTCCGCTCGCCTACGACGTCGTGCGTTACGCGGGCGCCGCCTATCTCGCATGGCTCGGAGCTCGCGCGCTGCTCCACCCAGCCGCTGCTCATCCGCGAGAGGCGCCGCAGCCGAGATCGCAACTCGCAATCTTCCGGCAGGGAGTCATCACCAACGTGCTGAATCCCAAAGTTGCGCTGTTCTTCCTGGCGTTCCTGCCGCAGTTCACCGATCCGAGTCGTGGCAGCCCGGTGATCCAGATCGTGTTCCTCGGGCTGCTCTTCAACACGTCCGGGACCTTGATCAACCTTGGCGTTGCTGTCCTCGCGAGCCGTGCCACCGGATGGCTCAGAGAGAGCCGCCGCAGCGTTACGATCCTGCAGCGCATCACGGGAGCGCTTTTCCTCGGGCTCGGAGCCCGGCTGGCATTCGCAACTCGGCGCTGACGCCTCGGTGTGTCCCGCCGCCTCATACACCTGCCCCAGCGTGGTCGGACTAATCTCTACCCCTGTTTCAAGAGCCTCAGGCACAACATCTTCGAGATGTTGAGCAGCAAGTGGGCAGCAATGGCGGGATCGCTCTTGATCATCTGGCGGAGCGTGCTCTCGCTGAGGCTGAGCACGCGGACACCGTCGGTCGCGGCGTACACGTCCTTCGAGCGCGGCCGCTCTAAGAGAAAGGCCATCTCGCCGAAGACATCGCCCGGACCGAGCACAGTCAGCGCCGTCTCGCCGTCGCGGACTTCGATGGTGCCGTCGAGGACGACAAAAAGGTTGCGGGCGACACCACCCTTTTTGAGCACGTGATCGCCGGCGCTGCACTCGATGATGGTGCTCTTATCGAGACAGCGGGCTGCATCATCCTCCGTAAACCCATCGAAGGCAGAAATGCGGCTCGCCTCGAGCTCGCTGAGCGCGCCGTGCACCTCTCCCCAGTAGGCGGCGGACGCCATCAGCCGGCGGCTCATCACACTACTGCCCTCCGCCATGATGCGCTCGACGCACGCCGGCACGCGGGCATCGCCGCCGAAATCCCGCACGTATTCGAGCAGCGGCGAGTTGAGGTATCTCAAGTAGGCGAGGTCCTCGGGCACGAGAACGATGGGAATGAGATACCCAGCCTCGGCACTGTTCACGTTCCTCTTGGAATAGGTGCGGTACCCGAGCCCGAGATAGAGGTTCAACAAGTGCGGCTCGCAGGCGCCGAAGAAGAGTTCGATGCGCCGGTCATTCGCGAAGCGTAGGGACGCGCCGATCAGTCGCAAGAACAGATCGCTGCTGCGCAAACGTGGCGTGACCATGCCCCGCTCGCCCACCGCGATCGCCGCTGGCGGCAAGTCGGCGAGAAACGGGGCAAGGTGATACTGCTCGATCATGCGCGGTGGGAGCGGCGCGTCACCGCCCCACGTGAGACGCAGCGTCGCTACAACGGCGCCATCTTCCGCCGCGTAGAAAATCCGACTGTGAACGTCGCAGGGTTCGACCAGCAGACGCTGCGCGTGGTCTGCAGTGGCCTGATAGCGGCCCATCTCCTCCACGTACACGTCGTAGCGGAAGCGGTAGACCGCACGTTTCTCGTCCTCGGTCTCAGCGATGGCGATATGAGTATCTGAGCGCACCGTTTCTCACCCGACTGCCGCGGCGACACTGGACGGCAACGCCGGTGCAGACTGAACTACTGAATTCGTCAGCCTCGCGTCAAGGTTCTTGAAGGCGCCGTCGCGGGTGCATTGCAACCTACTGATGTGATTCACACTGTTGGGGCATCATGAAGGGCGAGCCTTGCGCGGCCGACTTTCTCGATGATGTCGTCGGCGGTCTTGCGCCAGATGAGCATGACGCATTCGCGGCGCTCACCCATCGTGGCGTCGGTAACCTCGGCGCGTGAGGGCCTCCCTCGTGTGCGGCGAACAGTGGTATGTTGACATGATTGCCTGCAGGCGATACGCCAATGTTGTACACCCGTACTGGGATGCATTTCGCGTGAAGGGAGGGACCATGGCCACTATCGTGTTCGCTTCTCTCCGGGGGATTCTGCGGCACTGCGAACTGGCGTTCGGTCTGCTTCTGGCCTGTCTCAGCGTTGCATCACCCGTCGCGGCGGCTGGGATTGTCGGCGACGGAACACCGGACAGCTGCACCGAGACCGCGCTCGACGCGGCGCTGGCCGGGGGAGGTGACGTCTCCTTCAACTGCGGCCCGTCCCCGGTTACGATCACCGTCACGAATGTGAAGCAAATCGTGGCGGACACCAGCCTCGATGGCGGTGGCAACATCACACTCAGTGGCGGTGGTACCACCGGCATCATGTTCGTCGAGGCCAACGTACATCTGATGCTTTCGAACGTGACCTTGAGCGACGCGGTCCACAGCGGAGCCCTCGACATCGGCGGACGGTTGACAGTTGTCAACAGCACGTTCTCGAACAACGCAGCTACCTCCGCCATCTTGAGCGTGGGCAACGTCTCGATCAGTAACAGCACTTTCGTCTCCAACAGTAGCCCAGGCGGCGGCCCAGGTAGCTGTATTCTCAACAACGGCGGCGTGCTGACGGTTAGCAGCAGCACCTTCTCGAACAATAGCGTCGCCCCGAACGGCAACGGGGGAGCGATCTTTGCGGCGGGCACGAACACGGTAACCGACAGCACCTTCTCCAACAACAGCGCCACCTCGGGCGGTGCCATTTGGAACATGGGGACGCTGACGGTTAGCAACAGCACCTTTGCCAACAACAGCGCCGTTCAAGGTGGCGGCGCGATCTTGAACGCAGGGGGGCAGCTCACGCTGATCAACGACACCTTCGTCAACAATGGTGCTGGCACGGAGGGTGGGAGCATCTTCAACAACGGCAGGCTCGTCGTCAAGAACACGCTTCTCGGTAGTAGCACGTTGGGTGACAATTGTGCCGGGTTTGGCTCTACCTCTGACAGGGGTCATAACCTTGACTCTGGCGCCAGCTGCGGGTTCCATAGATCCAGGCATTCCATGAGCAACACCGATCCGAAACTCGACCCGGCAGGCCTGTCCGACAACGGCGGGCCAACGCAGACGATTGCGGTAGAGGCGGCAAGCCCGGCGATCAACGCGGGCAACAAGACGTTCTGCAGGGCAACTCCCGTCAGGAAATCCGACCAGCGAGGCTTTTCTCGGCCCGGCGCGGGCAGCAGGGCCTGCACCATCGGCGCTTACGAGTTCAAATCAACCGGCGTACGTCAACGCTAAGTACTCTGGTTCATAAGTTCGGCAACGTATTGGGGTCAAGCGGCGCGCCGGAGCGAGTGTTGGACTTCATGGGTGTGGAAGCGTTCGAGGAGCGCATCGAGGTCGACGCGGGTGAACTTCCACTCGAAGGGTGCGGCAAAACTCCCTGAGAATGAGGCGTTCAGTTTCGAGCACGATATTCGGAAGCCACCTACTCTGAACCAGGCCTCGGTGGTTCTCACATCAATCGCATCTTGAAGAACCCGATGATCTCATCCACCGCCTTACGCGTGGGCTGGTTCTGCTCATCGATCAGATGCAGTGTGACCACACTGTGCGGATTCTTCATCGGTGCATCCGGGTTGGCGGCGCTGTCGGGCAAGACACGGGCTTGGAACCGGTCGCCCAACGCCTGCTGATAGGCCGCAAAGCGCGCGGGGCGGCAGAAGCTGTCGCCCTCGAAACGATAAGCGAGGACGGTGAGGTCCTCGCGGTCGAGCCGCTCCTTGACCGCTTTCAATTCGTCCGGCGCGATGTGCATGCCGCCGGCGTTCGTCATCGGTAACGATGGCTGCGACAGCACCGGCGCCAGCAGCGCCGGCTCGAGCATCATCGATAGTGCGAAGTTGCCGGTGAAGCACATCCCGATCGCACCGACACCCTTGCCGCCACACAGCGGATGGGCGTGCGCGGCTAGGGCGCGCAGCCACTGCGTGACCGGGCTCGACGCATTGGCGGCAAAGGCCCGGAACTCGGCGCTGATGCAGCCTTTGATGATCGAGGTGATGGCATAGCCCATCGTCAGCGGACGCCCCGCAACCCCGAACAGATGCGGCATCCATACGGTGAAGCCGGCGTCGCGGACCCAGCGCGCGAAGCGGGCGACGTGCGGCGAGATGCCGGGCATCTCGGTCATGACGATGACCGCCGGCCCCGTGCCGCCGACGAAGACGAGCTTGGTCTTGTCCTGCAGCGTGATCTGCCGGTGCTCGAAGTCTTCGAGCGCATCGAGCTTCGTGAGATCGGTCTCTGCCATACCGGGGCACCCTCCGGCGCCGCACCGTATCCAACTTCAATCGACAGCGCCACCCGGCGGCGATCCGCCCCGCTCTCGCGAACGCCGCACCGGCCAGAGGCCGGCGCCACGCGGTAGGCATGGCGCCAGGCGGTCTACGCTCTCAACAGTCGCTGCGTCGCCAGATCCGCACCCGCACGTAGCGCGCGCAACTTCTCCCACACGACTTCCTCCGCAACCTCGCCCAACCCAGCGGACGTTGCGAAGCCGCAGTCGGTGCCGGCGAGGACGCGGTGCGGGTCGCCGACGACGTTGACCACGCGTTCGATGCGGTCCGCGACAACCTCCGGATGCTCGATGTAGTTGGTCGTCGTATCGATCGCGCCGACGATCAGCAGCATGTTCTTGGGCAGCGGGTGACGCGTGAAGCACCGGTATTCATGCTCGTGACGCGGGTTGGCCATCGACAGCATGAGTGCACCGACGTTCGCGGCGTAGAGGTGCGGCAGGATGTCGTCCAGCGGCACGTCGAACTGGTGCGGCGCTTCGTAGTTGCCCCAGCAGACGTGCAGGCGCACGCGATCACGCGGAATGTTGGCGAGCGCACGGTTGATCGCCGCGATTGTCTGATCGACGAACGCGACAAATTCCGCCAGCGGCCGGTCGGCGTAAGCTGTGTGGCGCTCCATCGCGAGATCGGGACCGTCGATCTGCAGGATGTGTCCTTGCGCGACGATGTACTCGTACTCGGTTCTGAGCGCGTCGGCGACGGCGGCAAGGTACTCTTCGGTGCTTGGGTAAAACTCGTTCACCATGGCGAGGGCGATGATGCCTGGCGACGGAGCTGTCATGAATGACTCGACGAAGCGCGACGGCTGCGCATCCAGGATGCGCCCGTAGTCCGCACACTCCTGCTCTATGATGGAGCGGTCGACGTAACGCACCTCACCCACCGCCCTGGGCGTCTGCCCGAGGCTCACCATGGTCCGCGAGAAGTCCGGCAGCTTCATCTGCAGGAAGCTCTGGTAGTGGATGATGTCGCGCATCACCGGCCGCTGGCCGATGTCGCCGAAGCCGCTCATGCAATGCTGCACATACGTGAAGAAGCTCTCGCGCGGCTGCTCGCCGTTGTTGCCGACGTCGATGCCCGCTTCGAGCTGACACGCAATCACGCGCCGCGTCGATTGATCGACGGCGCTGGCAAAGGCCACCGCATCAATCGGCTCGCGGCGGCTCTTGCGGACGAGCAGCTCCAACAGCTCGTTGGTGCGCGGCAGACTGCCGGCGTGTGTGGTGAGGATGCGGTGCTGACTATGCTCCATATGATGTGCTCCTTGTTCACCGCAGAGGACTGGCAAACCAACCTGAGACAACGCCTTGAGATGCCGCTTTCGCAGTTCGTACAGCAAGCAGCCCTCGTAAGCAGATTCAAGCAGCCCGGGCCCCAACGCCGAATGGACTCTGATTGCTGCATCCACGATCTGACCGGAGACGTCGTTGATCGTCATTCGAAGTCTGTCTCCGCTGACTTCCTCTGCGTTCCCCCGCGCCCTCTGCGGTGCGTTCAGTTCAATCGGTGGCGGCGAACATAATCGATCTGCGGTCGTAACCACAACCCTTGCTATTGACGCCCACTGCACCCGCGACATACACGGACGCAGCCCATCGCAACGAGGAGCTCGCATGGAATACACAACGCTACAGGTGGAACGCCGCGATCACATCGCTTGGGTCACACTCAACCGTCCAGAGTCGCTGAACGCGTTGAACCGCGCATTGGTACGCGAGCTGCGCGCCTTCTTCTCCGCACTCGGGGAAGAGACGCAGACGCGGCTGGTGGTCCTGCGCGGTGCCGGCCGTGGCTTCTGCGCCGGCCTCGATCTGAAGGAAAGCAGCGGCGGTGACGGCGCCAACGATGGATCGGTGCAGGCGGGATTGCGTGCGCAGCGCCAGATCAGCGAGCTGGTCATCATGATGCGCCGCGCTCCGCAGCCGATCATCGCCTGCGTACATGGCGCGGCGTGTGGCGGTGGCTTTGCGTTGGCACTGGGCGCCGACGTACGCCTCGCCGGCGAGTCGGCGCGCATGAACGCCGCC
The DNA here is from genome assembly GCA_041497995.1 of Binatia bacterium. GTDB lineage: Bacteria > Desulfobacterota > Binatia > HRBIN30 > HRBIN30 > DATKMS01. The sequence continues at coordinate 23,070 of JBGQHM010000012.1, forward strand.
TTCATCCGCATCGGCCTGTCGGCCTGCGATGTTGGGGTCAGCTACTTCCTGCCGCGCATGGTCGGAGCGTCAGTCGCCGCTGAGCTGCTTCTCACGGGCAACTTCATCGACGCGACGCGCGCCGAGCGACTCGGGCTGGTGTCGCGGGTCGTCCCGGACAGCGAGCTCCCGGCCGCCGCGCAGACTTTGGCAGACGAGATGCTGCGCAACTCGCCCCTCGGCCTCCGCTTGACGAAGGAATGTCTCAACGCCAGCCTGGATGCGGGAAGCCTCGAGCAGGTCATCGCCATGGAAGATCGCAACCAAATTCTCTGCACGCGTTCCGCCGACTTTGGTGAAGGCATCGCGGCTTTTCTGCAGAAGCGCGCACCGCACTATACCGATCGGTAGCGGCGCGCAGTCAATGCGCCTCTTCCTGACCCTGTTGCCGTCGGCCCTGCTATTGACGACGATCGTTCCTTCCGTCTCCTTCCTGCATCTGCCGGCGCGCACGGCGGTGCGCGGCCAGGTCGTCTGCGAGCATCCCGCGCCGTACAACTATTGCGCCCTGCAGCGGGACGGTTTGTTTGAGATCACGCTCGGGCGCGAAGGCTACGGAGCGGTGTGCCCCGTCGCGCCGCAGCTGCAGACGCTCAGGTATCCGTACCTCGTGCAGCCCGTCATCCAATGGATTCCGCGCTCGATCGGGCGCAAGGCATGCTGGACCGTCGGGTTTGTCCGCAAGCAGCGAGCAACGGAGCCGTTGTCACGGCGCACCGCGCTCCGACCGGCGTCTGCCGTGTTGCGTGCGTGCGACCGCGCCACGAACGATCACATCATGACAACGGCGCTCGACGAGGTGGCGATCGAAGGCGACGGGACGCTCTACCTGAGTATCGCGCAGAAATCGTCGCGAGACCCCGTCGAAGTGCTCGGGGTATTTCTCGGCGTGCGCGCTGTCTACCAGTGAGCGGGGCGCTCGGCGCGTGGTGGGGATGATCTCGATCAGGCTGTCGAACGCGGTCTCGCTGGCCCCGTCGATCCAATGGAGGTCTTCGAACAGTATCACCGGCGGGCAGGCCTCGGGTGCGCGTCTCCGCGCCCCAGAGTCAATGCGTGGAGAAGACTCTGCGGTTCGACCATCGGCAGACGACCGAGATCTATGGCGCTCGCCAGATCGGCTACGCTGCCATCGAGGAGAGCATCCGCAGGTCCCAATCCGCGAAGTTCAACAGATCACGGCTCCCGAGCGCCGCGCACCGACCGCCCACGCAATGCACAGCGCAGCAGCGACGCAGGCGATCGTCACCCCGTGCCAGAACGTCCTCAGCTCGTACCGGAGCTCGATGCGGTGCGTGCCCGCCGGGACCACCACCGCCCGGACGACACCGTGTGTGCGATAGATCGGTGTGACCTGTCCATCCAGCCGGGCCTGCCAACCGGGATAGTAGGTATCGCTCATGACGAGCACGACGGAGCCCGGAGCCGTCACCGCGAGGCTGACCGCCAGCGGCTCGTACGCGAGCACGGAGACGCTCGACCTCTCCGCGTCGCCACGCTCCAAGGGCACCTCAAACGGTTGATCCAGCACGGCGGTGTCGCGCAAGCGTTCCGGATGCTCCTTCACCCAGGTGAGCGCCGCAGCCACCGACGACACCTGCTCAACACGGTCGACCGCGAGTGCTCGCGGTACCGCGCGGTCGTTACGATAGATCCAAGTGCCTTCGATTTGCGCGACCTCGCTGAATCCGCTCAGCGGACGATTGCTCAGGACGTAACACACGTTCAGAAAGTCGAGCAGCGCACGATCGTGCGCGACATCGTCTGGCGTTACGGGCCGCGACCCGAATCCCAGGTCCACCGTCCCGAGCCGGTCCATCAGGCGGTAGTAAGCGTCGAATCCCAACGGCGCGTATACGCCGGTGACCGGCAGGCCAGAGATGAGGTTGTAGTTGGCAGTGAGGAGGATTCGTTCTCGGTGGAATGCGGTCGCAGGCGGCGCATCCGCCAGCCAGAAGAGCCGACATGGGGGCGGACCGTTCAGCTGCGTGAGCACGCGTTGTGTCGGCGGATCCATAGTACCCAACGAGAAAGGCTCCGTGTGATGGAAGCCGCCGGCAAACAGCAGGACATCGACGAGGACGAGTCCGCCTAACAGCACTTGACGCACCCGCTGCGCACCTGGCCTGCACACCACCAGCCACGCGACGGCGGCTACACACAGCGGCAGCATAGCATCGAAGCGCCGCCACGACGCCGCGGCAATGCATGCGCCGTACAACGCACTGATCTTGGCTTGAAAGTACGACAGTGGCTGCACGTGGTAGGGGTCGGTCACGATATGGGTGAGCGTGTAGCGCTCGGCGTATGCGGTCAACTCGGGGCGGAACCATTCGAGCAACGGGTGCGCTACCGCAACGTTCAGTAGCGCGAGCGTCGCAACCGCAAGCAGCAACCGCCGCAGCGTGCGCTCGAACGGCAAGCCAGCGAAGGTCGACAGTCGTTGCCAACCCAAACCAAAGAACGTGACCAAGCAGAACTGCGTGAAGACCAGGAAGCGCGACGGATACCGAAAGAACGCGAATCCCGGCAGCCGACGCAGGAGCGGAAAGAGGGGACTGAAATGCCCAAACGCCAAGAGCGTCGTTGCCACGCCCACAGCAAGCAGCGGGTAGTACCATCGCGGCCGCGGCCCGTTGATCACCACCGCCAAACCCACAAGACAGGGGAGCAGTCCAACGTAGATGCCAGCGCCCAGCCCGGCAGACGCGAAGAAACCCAGCCACGACGGCAGCACCAGCGTGATCAGGGCGGGCGGGAGTAGCGACTTCTCTCCGGAGAGGCTTCCTGGAATGCCTGCGGCGCGGATGGAGAACTGGCTCAGCTCATACTGTGGCAACAGCTGCGGTGCCGCCAGCAGCACGGCTATGAGCATGGCCGCGCTCCATGCGGCCACAGTGCGCAGACGTTGCGACCCCGGCCACGGCTCGGCGCAGACTCGCACCGCGAGGTAGATGTGCGTCGTCAGCGCCGTGTAGAGCGCGATCTGCGGAAAGCCTCCCAACCATTGCATCGCGAGCGGCGGTACTGCCAACCACGCCGTACGCGGGGTACCGCGTCGCACCAGGCGCTCGGCCATGAGAAACAGGAGCGGCACCCAGGTCGTCGTTTCGATGAGCAAGATGTCGCTTCCCGCCAACCACGTCGTGAGCGCAAAGACGAGCGCCATCCAGCCCGCAGCAGCTCGATCGATCTGCAGGGTCCGGCCCCAACAGAAGGTGAAGACGAGACCGAGGAGGTGATGCACGACGATGATGGCGTTGTGTGCAAGTGGCGTCGGCAGGAGCCCAAGCGCCAGCAGGTTGATCGGATACAATCCCCCCGGTTGGCCTTCTGCGAAGAGCGGGAAGCCCGCCTGCACGTTCGGCGTCCAGAACGGCAGCGTACCGCTCCGCAGGGCGTGCGCGAGAACGTACTCGGCGGGGTAGTACTGCCGCAGTCCATCCATGCTCAAGCCGAGACCGCGCATGAGCAGCAACGGCGCATCGTACAGCAGGACCACACCGAGCGCGGCAAGCAAAGGCCAGTGCCGGCGCCACTCACTGCTGTTTGGCTCGATCGCGCGCATCGGGTTCCGTCGGTCGCCGTGATAGGACGTTCGACGGCCGCTCTGCAATGATGGACTCAACCTTCTGCCTCGACGCGCGCACGGTGCACCCGCACTTCCCAGGCGTCGGCCGCTATGCCGCCAGCCTCGCCGTCGCTCTCGCTGCGTGCATCGATGCGAGCGAGCAGCTGGTCGTGTTGCGCGACTCCGGGCAGTCGTCCGCGTGGCCGCCCGCAGACACGATGGGTGCGCATGTGCAGATTGTGGACGTTCCGCTGTCGCCCTTTTCCGTGCGCCAGCAATGGGTCGTGCCGCATCTCCTGCGGCACTTGGGCGTCACCCTCTACCATAGCCCCTATTACATGATGCCCTTTTGGCCCGGTGTTCCGACGGTGGTCACCCTCCACGATCTTATCCCGCTGCGCTACCCGCACCTGTTCACACGCGAGCAGCGACTCGTGTACCGCATCGCGACGCGCCTCGCGGTGCGCGCGGCGCGTCGCGTCGTCACCGTCAGCGCGGCGGCAGCTCAGGACATCTCCGATCTGCTGCGCGTCCCGGCTGAGCTCGTCGTGGTGATTCCCGCGGCGGCTGATCCGACGTTTCGCCCGCAGTCAGCGTCGGCGATCGCCGCCACGCGCGGGCGACTCTCGCTGCCGCCGCGCTATGCGCTCTACGTGGGGACCAATAAGCCGCACAAGAACCTCGTGCGGCTGATCGAAGCCTGGGCGCGGGTGCACGTTGGTGACGCAACGTTGGTGATTGCCGGCGTATGGGATGCGCGCTTTCCAGAAGCGCAGCGGCGTGCCGCGGCGCTCGGCGTCAGCGACAGCGTGCACTTCCTCGGACGCGTCGCGGAGGCTGACCTCCCGGCGCTCTACGCCGGGGCGCTGCTCTTCGTCTTTCCGTCCGAGCACGAGGGCTTCGGGCTACCGGTGATTGAGGCAATGGCCTGTGGCGTCCCGGTCGCGTGTTCGTCGGCGGCGAGTCTCGCCGAAGTTGCGGGCGAGGCGGCCCTGCACTTCGCGCCGCACGATGTCGAGTCGATGGCCGCGGCAATCGGCGCGCTCCTCGCTGACACCGACCTACGGGCCGAAATGTCGCGCCGCGGCACTGCGCGGGCCGCGCAGTTCTCGTGGGCGACCGCGGCGCACCTGACGCTGGCCGTCTATCGGGACGTGTCGCGGAACGTCTCGGCGTAAACGGTGTGGAGGAACCTATGGCAACCCGCGCGTGCCCGCCGCCGCGGCCAGCGCCCCGAGCGCGCACAGCAGCAACGCCAGCAGCAACGGCGCCTCCGTCACGCCTACCGTCGGCAAGAGAAGCGCGGCGAGCCCGCACGCCGCGCCGGCCGCCCACAGCGTGGCAACGGCCGCAGCCGGGTGCATGCCACGCTGCACCAGGCGATGGCTGATGTGACGCCGATCACCGGTCCACGGTGGATGCCCGGCCCGCAAGCGGATGAACACCACCAGCAGAAAGTCCAGCACGGGAACGCCGAGCACGAACAATGGCGTAAAGACGGCGAGCACGGGGATGCGCGCGCCGCGCGTGTACACGCCCATGACCGACAGCGCGGCGAGCAGGAAGCCGAGCAGCATCGAGCCCGTGTCACCGAGGAAAATGCGGGCGCGCGGCCAGTTGTACGGCGGGAAGCCGACGCACGCGCCGCCCAGGGCGGCAGCAACGACGGCAACGGTCACCTCTGCCGAGCGCAGGTTGGTCACCGACAGCGTGAACGCAGCGACCGCCGCGAGCCCGGCACACAGGCCATTCATGTTATCGAGGAAGTTCATTGCGTTGGTAATCCCGACGACCCAGAGCACCGTGAGCGCAACGATCGGCGCCGACGGCCACTGCAAAAATAGATTGAGCCGCACGCCCAGGAGCGCCAAGGACAGACCGGCAGCGGTCGCCGCGCCCAGTTGCCAGACAACCTTGCGCGCCGGCGACAGGCCGTGCAGGTCGTCGAGCAAGCCGGCAACAATGATGACGAGTGACCCCACCGCGAGCGCCGTGAGACCGGCAACGTGCTCGCGGCTGCTCTCGGGCAGCACCCACAGGACAGCGACCACGGTACCCACGGCCAGGCTGAGCCCGCCGAGCAGCGGTGTGGCAACCCCGTGCGCCTTGTACCCTGCGGGGTGGTCGAGCGCGCCCAACCACCGCGCCGCCCACATCAACAGCGGCGTCGCCAGCGCTGCTGCGAAGCAGCTGATGACGGCGGCGCTACCGAGGTCGGCGTGGTCGAACACAGCTGCCTGCTCCATCGAAGCGGTAGCTTATAAACTCAGACGTGGCATCGTGATAGGGGCAGGGCAATGAATGTGCCCGACCGGACACTATCCCCGGGGACTTTTGGTTGACCCCACACCCCAAACGCTGATACAAGCGGCTGAAATTTCGCATTCGGAGGGGGCAATGCCGCGAGCGACAAAGGCGACGGGGGGAGTTAGCTTTCTGGTGGGGTTCCTGTTGTTGCTGCCGTCCGGAGCTAGCGCGGGCTCTGTCAGCCTGATCAGTCTTTCGAAGACCGTCATCACGCCGACAGGGACATGCCCCGGAGTGGATCCGCTCTTCATCGCCGCCGGCACGCAGGTCAGCTACTGCTACAAGGTCACGAACAACGGGCCCATCACCTACACGGCGCATGCGCTCACCGACAGCATTCTCGGTTCGATTAGTACGGCGGCGTGCGGCACTCTCGCCCCGGGCGATATGTGTATCGCGACGAAAACCGCGACCATCAGCGTTGACACTATGAACGTTGCCACCTGGGTGGCGATGAGCGGCACGACCATGGCGACGGCGACGGACCAGGCGAAAGTGTTGATTGTCAGCCCGCCGGCGATTGTGTCCCCGACCCCAGGGTCATCCACCGTCACCGGGACGTCGGATCCGGCGTGCGTCGGTGGCCAAGTGCTGATCTTCGATTGCGGGTTCCCGGCGAACTGCCATCACTGCACCGGGGTGACCATCCCACCGAACAATGATCCGTGCCCCGACGCGTTGATCGGAATGGGATCAAAGGATGTAAACGGCGACTTCAGCTTTCCCTTGTCGCTGATTCCTGCGCCTGGCCACAGGATCTATGCGACTGACGGCTGCACAGACCCGGGCATCTCCGGCCCAGATGTGCTCATTGGAATTGGACCACAGCGACCCGCCCCGCTCCTCTCTGGGCAAGCAGTCGCCCTGTTGGTGGCGCTACTTGGCTTGGTTGGGTTCGTGGGTCTGAAGAAGCGATTGCGGCCCAATCCGTGAACGGCCGGGGGTTAGACCGATCTCCCTTGCGGATGTGTTCGAACCAACTGCGTTGCAACGGTTGAGCTGAACACTCGTCGCGGATCCACACATTGCCCGGGGCGCGCCGCGCCCTCGCAGGGCACAGCGTTGCCGTCGCCTTCGTCTTCGTATCTACTGCGGCGCATCAAGGCGCTGGCCTTGCGGTGTGCCCCAGCCTAGTCACGACGATGGCCCGATGCGAACCAAGCTGAGCGCGGCGGCCGCGGCTCTAGCCGAGAGTTGTTGGCTGGCAGCACTTGTGGTGGTGCCGGTCTTCTTCAACGTGCATTCGTTCCGCACGTTCGAGGAAGACAAAATTCCCCTCCTGCGGTCGCTCGCGCTGGTGGTGGCAATCGCACTCGTCGTCCGTGCCTTCGAACAGGGGCGCCGCACATGCACCGCCGCGGGGCGTTCGCTCTGGCGTCTGCCCCTGGTGATGCCGTTGGTCCTGCTCACGGCGGCCTACTGCATCTCGACTGTCTTCAGCATCGCGCCGCAGTTTTCCGTGTGGGGCTCCTACGAGCGCACGCAAGGCACATACACGTGGTTCGGCTACGTCGTCATTTTCTTTGCCATCGTGCTGCTCGTACGGACGCGGGAGCAACTCGAACGTCTCATCACGGTCATCCTGCTCGCTAGCGTGGCACCCGCGATCTACGCCGTAGTGCAACACTTCGGGTACGACCCGATCCGTTGGGGCCTCGACGTCACGGTTCGTGCCCACGGGACCGCCGGCAATCCAATCTTTCTCGCCGCATACCTCGTGATGGTCGTGCCGCTGACGCTGGTGCGTACCATCGAACGGTGGGCCCCTGGCCGCCGTACCGCTGCCGGCCTCGCGTACCTCCTCCTCCTCACCCTGCAGCTACTTGCCTTGATTTACACACTCAGCCGCGGGCCGTTCATCGGCCTCGCCGTTGGCTTGGCCGCGCTCTTTCTGGTGATGGCACTGCAGCAGCAGCGTCGCCGGCTCACCATCGGCATTGTTGGCCTTACCGTCGCTGGGGCGCTGTTCGTCATCGTGCTCAGCATCAAAGACGGTCCGCTCGGCGGGCTGCGACGTATGCCGTACATCAACCAGGTCGGCAGCCTCTTCGAGGCGGGTAGCGGCACCGGCAAGGTGCGCACGGTGATCTGGGAAGGCGCTGTGAATCTGCTCGCCGCGAACCCGGTGCGCGATGTGATCGGTTACGGTCCGGAGAGTCTGTTCCTGGCGTACACGCCCTTCTATCCGCCGGAGCTCGCGCGCTATGAAAGCCGCAGAGTCGCGCCGGACCGCGCACACAACGAGACGTTCGACGCCCTCATTACCACCGGTGTCGTCGGTTGCACTTTAGAGCTCGGGCTGTTCGTCGTACTGTTCTCGCGCCTGCTGCAGTGGCTCGGCCTGATCACGACTGCGTCGCAGCGGCGGCTGTTCGCCGGGCTGGCCATTGCCGGCGCCGCCGCCGGCGCACTCGCACCATATCTCGTCGAAGGCAGCTTTCGGTACTCAGGTCTGGGCTTGCCGCTGGGCATCGTTGCCGGTCTGGCCCTCTACCTCCTCGCCGCCGCGGTCACCAGCGGCACTCGGGCGGCCAGCATCGTGTCCTGGCGCAACCTCCTCCTGCTCGCCACACTCGGCGGTGTGCTTGGGCACTTCGTGGAGATGCAGTTCGGCATACCGGTCGCGAACACGCGGCTGCTGTTCTGCGTGTATGCCGCCATCGCGCTGGTTGGCGGCATGGCCCTGACCGATGACGCTGGCGATACAGAGGTTGCACCCGTGGCGGCAGACGGCACGGCGTCGGTGTCGACTGGTGTCGACTATGGCATTACTGTTGGACTCATCCTCCTCATCTTGACCTTCAACTTCTACCGCCCTGACCTGGAGTTTCGTCGCAATGCGGCAGCGTTCCTCGCTGTGTTTCTGGGAACGTGGATATTTGGCGCGGTGGTCGCTGCCGGGGACGCGCTGGCGCGTCCGTTCAGCCAGCTGAGTCGCTACGCTGCCACCAGCTTATCAGTGTGGCTCGTCTTCGTGGCGATCTACGTACCGTGGATCAATTGGCGCACGACCTCGCCACTGTTCCAGATCGAGCAAGTGCTCCCGTCCGGAATGCACCTGGCGAATTGTGCGTCGATTCTCTATCTGTCCGTCTTCGCCGTCGCTGCGTTGAATGCCACCATCCTGCTCCGACGAGATCGGGCACTCGCCGCGGCAGCAGCGTATCGCCGGGCCTGGCACGTCATCGCCGCCGTGCTGCTGCTCGCGGCGAGCGTCCCGGCGATCGTACTGACAAACCTGGACGTCTCGCGCGCAGATATGTTCCTGAAGCAGGTCGGCTTCTATACCAAGAACAAACAGCCCGAAGCTGCCTTGCTGGTCGCAGAGGAAGCGCAGAGGCTTGATTCGAGTGTCGATCAGTACGCAACAGCAGCCGTCCGAGTGCTCATGGATCTGGCGCGCGTGCATCCGGATCAGCACGAGACCTATCTGGCGCGTGCCGAAGCCGCGCTGGACGAGACGCGGCTACACACGCCCCTCAATTTGGACAACACTCGCAATTCGGCGCGGCTCCATCGTGCCTGGGCGGGGCTGGTCACTGATCCGGCAGAACGGCAGCACCACGTCGACATCGCGCAGGGCCTTTACACCCAGGCCACCCACCTCAGCCCCACCAACGCGTCGCTGTGGAACGAATGGGCTCTTCTGTACATCGAGCTGCGGCAACCTGACAGGGCGCTGCCGCTGCTCGCCCAGTCTCTGGAAATCGACGATGGATACACGACGACTTGGTGGATACGGGCCAATTTGTACTTGGAAACCGGCTCGCCCGAGCTGTCGCTGGCCGACTACGACCGTGCCCTGCAGATCGACCCGAAGCTGTTGGCGGCGTGGAGCGGCAAGGCGTTGGCCCTTGCCCGGCTCGACCGCCTGCCCGACGCCATTGCCGCCAACCAAGCAGCTCTAAAGGTGGCGCCCCACGACCTCATCAGCCACCGGAACCTCGCGCTGCTGTATTATCAGACGGGTCAACCCGAGCCGGCGCTCACTGAGGCGAAGGCCGCCCTCAGGGTCGCCAAGTCACCCAAAGACAAATCCGATCTTGAGGAATTCATTCGGCAAGTCACCGAAGCAGCCGCTCCTGGCTGAGTCGGATTTTTCCGCTTTTTGTTGTTTGCCTTGGGGTGCGATTCTATGGTAGGGGAGACGCACGAAAGTTGCCGACCAGTGGCAACGACGGGCAACTAAACGTCGAGTGGAGGGGTAGATGCGACGACTAGAGTGGATTAGCGGTGCGGCACTCGTGGCGGTTCTGGGATTTCCGGCGTGGTCGTCCGCAGGTGCGGCGCCGTTGCAGCCTCTGACTTTGACGAAGACAGTTGGACTCGACCCCGCAAGCTGTGCTGCTGCCAAGGGGATCTCCGTCGTCAAGGGCACGACCGTCTACTACTGCTATACGATCACCAACAACGATGTGGTCAGCTACACCATGCATTCGCTCGAGGACAGCGTGCTGGGGTGGATCAGTCTCCCAAACGGGGGTGATTTTTTCCTCGAGCCGCAGGAATCGATGTCGGTCACGTCAAGTTTCCAAATCAACGTGTCCACCTTCAACGTCGCCACGTGGGCAGCGGTGCCGACCACAGGAACGATGACGCAAGTCGCAACGGCTCCGTTTGCAGCCGACACCGTAGCCACGGCAACAAGCTCGGCGGCAGTGACCATCGACCCAAAAGCTGCTCCGGCGCTGGGTGAAGCAGCCCTTGCGTTCGTCGCGGCCGGGTTGCTGGCCTTCGGCGCAATCCGTCTGAGCCGGAAGCTGCGCGATCCATCGTAGGCAATCTACCCGAACCGCATCAAAACAGCTCCAGCGCTTCCAAAGTCCGGAAGCGCTGGAGCTGTTTTGCTTTGCGGGCAAACTCTTCGCGTGTTTCGTCCGAAAGCCCGGGCCGACACAGGCCGTGGCCCCTTTCGCTCTCCCCTTGAAATCAGATAGGAAGATACCATTCCTCGGCGGACGGTAGAGCGTGCAGGCAATTGAAAGACAGACAGCGAGCGCAGCTGCGCCGCCCAAGCCGGTCGACGCGGCACGGACGCTTGCAGCTGGTATCCGCGACCGAGCAGAACACATCGAGCGCCATCGCCGACTGCCCGCCGAGTTGACGCACGCCATGGCGGAGGCGGGGCTGTTCCGCATGTGTGTCCCGCAGGTCTTCGGCGGCGCCGAAGTTGATGCCGCAACGATGGTGGAAGCGATCGAAGAGATCGCCAAGGCGGACGGCTCGGCGGGCTGGTGCGTGATGATCGGTGCGACGAGCGGGCTGGTCAGCGCCTATCTCCCCGAAGCTGCGGCCCGCGAGGTGTATGCGCAGCGACCGCAGGTCGTCACCGGCGGGGTGTTTGCGCCCTACGGGAAGGCCAGCGTCGTCGCCGGTGGATACCGCGTCACCGGCCGCTGGCCCTTCGCCAGCGGTTGCGAACACTGCACGTGGTTGATGGGTGGCAGCGTGGTGCTCGACCATGGCAGGCCCAGCCTGCTGCCCAGCGGCCAGCCAGACTCACGCATGATGCTGTTCCCCGCGACGGACGTGGAGATCATCGACACCTGGACCGTCTCCGGTCTGCGCGGCACCGGCAGCCACGACATCGCGGTCACCGACCTCTTCGTTCCGGAGGGTCGCTCGGTATCGCTGATCACCGATCGACCCTGTCAGCCCGGCCCGCTCTACACGTTCCCCGTCTTCGGCCTGTTGGCGCTGGGGATCGCCGGGGTTGGGCTCGGTATCGCGCGCAGCGCCATCGATGAGCTCGTACAGCTCGCGGCGGCGAAGACACCAACCAGCAGCCGCAAACGCCTGGGCGACCGCGCCATCATCCAGATGCACGTCGCCGAAGCGGAGGCGTTGCTGCGCGCGGCGCGCGCGTTCCTGTTCGACGCGATTGACGACGCCTGGCACGCCGCGCAGGGAGTCGGCGCGATCTCCGTTGAACAGCGCGCCCTGCTGCGGCTGGCCGCCACCCACGCCGCCACCAGCGCGGCCAAGGTCGTCGACCTCATGTACAACGCCGGCGGCGGCTCCTCGATCTACGCCGCCAACGCGCTGCAGCGCCAGTTCCGCGATATCCATGTGGTCACGCAGCACATGATGGTGGCGCAGCCGACGTATGAGTTGACCGGTCGGATCTTCCTCGGAATCGAGACCGACACCTCGATGCTGTGAAGCGCACGGATGAGCGATTTCACCACGCTGCAAAGCGAGTGCATCGGCGACGTACTGCGCGTTACGATCGCGCATCCGTCGAGCCAGCTGAATGCCGTTGATGAGGCGTTGCATCATGATCTGACGATGCTGTGCAGCGAGCTGCGGCGCGAGACCAAGGCGCGCGCCGTCGTCCTCACTGGCAGAGGACGCGCGTTCTCGGCGGGCGGCGACTTCAACTGGTTCCCCCAGCTGCGCGAACCGGGCCGGCTCGAAGCCCTGCGCCGCGAGGCCAAGCAGCTCATCTGGGATCTGCTCGACATCGAGATTCCCATCATCGCCGCGGTCAACGGCCACGCCATGGGCCTCGGCGCGTCCATCGCCTTGCTGTGCGACGTCATCTTCATGGCCGACACCGCAACCATCGGTGACCCGCACGTCAAAGTTGGCATCGTGGCCGGTGACGGCGGCGTGGCCATCTGGCCACTGGCGCTCGGCCCGGCGCGTGCGAAGCAGTATCTCCTCACGGGCGATCCACTGACCGCCGCCGAAGCCGAACGCATCGGTCTCATCAACAAGGTCGTCCCGGCCGCAGACCTGCAAGCTGAGGCGTTGGCGTTTGCTCAGCGGTTGGCGGCCGGTGCACCGCTGGCCGTGCGCTACACGAAACTCGCCGTCAACAAGCTGGTGAAGGACGCGTTGAACATCGCCTTCGACACCTCCACGGCCCTCGAGCTGCTGACGTTCCATAGCGACGATCATCGCGAGGCGCTCGCGGCCATTCGCGAGAAGCGCCCGCCGAAGTTCCAAGGACGATGAGCACCGACGACATCTATTTCTCCGACGAGCACCGCGCCTTCCGCGAGATGGTGCGCCGCTTCGTGCGTACGGAGATGGCTCCGAACGTTGACGCGTGGGAAGCAGCCACTGGTTTTCCGCGCGAATTGTATCGGAAGTGTGGCGCCCTCGGCCTGCTCGGCCTCGGCCACGCTGAGGAGTACGGTGGCAGTCCGCACACCGACATCTTCCACTTGCTCATCATGGCCGAGGAGATGGTGATCTCCGGACTCTGCGGCGGGCTGGCGGCGACGCTGATGACGACGTACATCGCCACGCCGCCGATTCGGAACCTCGGCACGCCCGAACAGAAGCGCCGCTTGCTGCCGAAGGTGATTAGCGGCGAGTGGGTCGCTGCGCTCGGGATCACCGAGCCTGGCGCGGGATCCGACGTAGCGGGCATTCGAACGCGCGCCGTGCGCGACCGTGATGTCTACATAGTCAACGGAGCGAAGACCTTCATCACTTGCGCCGCCGAAGCCAACTACGTCACCACCGCCGTACGCACCGGACCCGACGGACATCGCGGCCTCTCGCTCATCGTGATTCCGACGAACACGCCTGGGTTCTCCGTGGTGCGCAAGCTCGACAAGATGGGCTGGCGGTGCTCCGACACAGCGGAGCTCGCCTTCGAGGATTGCCGCGTGCCGGCAACCAACCTGCTCGGACGCGAGGACGAAGGCTTCAAGGCCATCATGGCGAACTTCCAGACCGAGCGCCTGATGCTCGCGACCATGGCGTGTGCGAGCGCCGAGCTAGCCCTGCAGCAGGCCGTCGACTATGCGAAGACCCGCCATGCGTTCGGCGGACCGTTGAGCGACAAGCAGGTGATCCAACACAAGCTGGCAACGATGGCGACCCAAGTCGACGTGGCACGCGAGTACGTGCGACGTATCGCATACCGCTTCACGCACGGCGACGATTGCACCACTGAGGTGTCGATGGCCAAGAACTTCGCGTACGACGCCGCCGCCGACGTCATTGACAACGCGGTGCAGATCCATGGCGGCAGCGGCTTCATGACCGGCACCGTGGTTGAACGTCTGTACCGCGACAACCGCGTACTCGGCATCGGCGGCGGCACGAAGGAAATCATGAACGAGATCATCGCGCGACGGATGGGGTTGTGATGGCAACGACGGCGAAACCCGTCGACGTCTTCGAAGCCATCAACACGACACGCGCGGTGCGCCGCTTCACGACCGAGCCGGTCTCCGACGCAGAGATCATGACCTGCATCCGCGCCGCGACGCAGGGACCCAGCGGGGGCAACATTCAGCCGTGGCAGTTCCTCGTAGTCACCGATGCGGCAACCAAACGGGCGCTCGGCGATATCTACCGGCGTGCCTACAATCGCTATGAACCAGCGCTCCTCGGCTCCATGCCGCCGTTCCGTTCTGCGGAGCACAAAGCCAGCTTCGAGCGCATGGCGCGGGCGTCCCGCCATCTCGCCGAACACCTCGGTGAAGTGGCGGCGCTGGTGCTCTTCCTCATGCCCAACATCTCGATGAGCCTGCAGGATGACAGCGGCGCACTCGACGTCGGCACACCGTTCGCCTCGGTATACCCGGCCGTGCAGAACTTCATGCTCGCCGCGCGCGGCCTTGGAATTGGGACGACGCTCACCACGGTGTATCGGATCTACCAGGATGACGTGCGCACCATCTGTGCGATCCCCGAGCGCTACGAGATCATCGCGCTGATCCCGATGGGCCGGCCCCAGAAGCCGTTCCGTGTCGGGCGGCGCCGTGCCGCGGAGCAGCTCACGCATTGGAATCGCTTCGGCACTACGCGCGAGCCCAGTCCCTCATGAAAGCGGTGCGAGCCGCCGCTCGGCGCGGTGCACGTCCCCGGCGGTGGTGATCTCGATTCTATACCTTCGCGGCGGGCGGTATGGTTGATGCCGTGTGTATGCGCGAGGGTATAGACGCGAACGGAGCGGTTTCGTGCGAGGGTTTCTTGTGCTGGAGGTCGCCGCACGGCGTCCCTAGCCGCGGCGCGCCGAGCGGCCCTTACGCCGCCAGCTCCAGACGAATCCGGCGGCCCAACGCGCTTGCCGCTCGGGTGATGGTGCCGAGGGTAACCGATGGGTTCTTCTCATCGAGCAATCGATCCAACACGGCGCGCCTGGTCTTCATACGCCGGGCCAGCTCGGCCCTGGTGAGCCCCTGCGCCTTCATGGCCTCCGCGATTTGCCAGGCAAGCACACGCTTGAGGGCGCGCGCGGTACAGCCCTCGTAGATCCGTTTCGCTTTCAGGAAGTCGTCAAAGTTGCTGCCGATCGGCATGGCAAACCTCTCTGCAGGGAGCTTCACCAGCGGGCCTGCCCACTCACATGCCGCAGCGTATCAGAGTCGACACGCGGAGGCGAAGCGCGCCGGGTAGCGGCTCACCAGGGCACATGACATTCGGAACTTGTTGCGCGTGAGTCAAGCTTTCATGCGGCAATTCGTTTCTCCTGAATCAAGTCGTGATCGACCTGCCAGCCGTGTCACTTGACTCTCGAGCTGCTTTCGTCATATCTTCGCCTCAGTTTCTTTGGAGGAAGGTCATGACCGATGCCACGGCGATGCAGAAGGTACCTCTAGTGACGCAGGCACGACACGGTACACTACGAGCGTACGCTGTCGTGCCGGTCGCCCCCGCGCCAAAGCCCAAGCTGCTCGACCAAGTGCATGACGCAATCCGCACGCGGCACATGAGCCTGCGCACCGAGGAAGCGTATGTTCACTGGATCAGGCGGTACATCGTCTTCCATCGCAAGCGGCATCCGGCCGAAATGGGCCCCGAGGGGATCACGCAGTTTCTCACCATGCTCGCGGTCGAGCGTCAGGTCAGCGCGTCGACGCAGAATCAGGCTCTGGCGGCGCTGCTGTTCTTGTACCGCGAGGTGTTGGGACGCGACCCGGGTTGGCTCAATGGGCTCGTGCGAGCGAAGCGACCGCAGCGCTTGCCGGTGGTGTTGACGCGCCAAGAGGTGAGCGCGCTGCTGGGTGCTCTCGGCGGCGTCAACTGGCTGATGGCCACGGTCCTGTACGGTGCGGGGCTGCGCTTACGCGAATGCCTGCGGCTGCGGGTGAAGGACATCGAGTTCAGTCGCAGCGAGATCGTCGTGCGCGAGGGGAAGGGTAACAAAGACCGCGTCACCATGCTGCCCACCAGCATGAAGGAACCGCTCGCCGCGCACCTGGAGGTTGTGCGGCGCTTGCACGAGCGCGACCTCGCGGCTGGCTTCGGCCGCGTGCAACTGCCGGACGCACTGGCCAGAAAATACGTCAACGCCAACCGTGAATGGGGCTGGCAGTGGGTCTTTCCGGCTTCGAAGATCTGCCGCGACCCGCGGTTCGGCGAGCCGCAGCGCTACCACATCCACGAGTCAGTGTTGCAGAAGGCCATTCATGCAGCCGCGCGCCAGGCGAGAGTTGCGAAGCCCGTCGGTCCGCACACGTTGCGCCACTGCTTCGCCACCGACTTGCTTGTCGCGGGGTACGATATTCGTACAGTCCAGAAACTCCTTGGGCATAAGGAGGTAACGACGACAATGATCTACACTCACGTTCTCAACCGTGGTGGCCGGGGCGTCGTGAGCCCCGCAGACCGGCTGTAATCGCGGCCTTGCCGTTAATGTGTTGACCCGCCGGCCGTGGCGGGTCAACACAGCTGGACTGCACATGAGGGATGTCCCGCAGTGCCTTGAATCCGTGACGCATTCGGGTGTATGAGCGGCCCATGAGGGTACCGGTGTTGACCCGCGAGATCCGGCGCCGGTTGCCGGAATCGTTGATACGCCTAATTCAAAGTTCGGCTAGCGAGCGGGAGGCAAGAGCGACACGCTGGGGACGACGGTGAGGTGATGAAAGCACATGGCGGGCACTCTATGAAAACCTCCCTCATCTTGGTGCAGATCGTCTTCTTGCTGCTTACGACAACGACGGGTTGCGGCACCGTATTAAGGGGGACACACCAGGCCGTGCAGCTTGACGTGTACCCAGCCGGGACTGAGGTTTCCGTCTACCGGTGGAACGGCGAGCTGCTTGCGGGTCCACAAGTCTCCCCCGGTACGGTGAAGGTGCCCCGACCAGTGGGGGGCCAGCCGTATCTGGTCCGCGCATCAAAGGATGGATATTGCCCGCAGTATTGGCTTACTTCTGGGTTGCCCGAACCGCCGGAACATATCCTCCTGACGATTTTTGCTGTCGTCCTTACGATCCCATTCGTCGTCAACGAGGTGGTAGACGGGTCGACAGGAGGATGTTGCTCCATGCACCCGGGCCATCTCCAGGGGTCGCTGAAAGAGAAAGCCGCATGCGCCCAGTAAAGGTTTGCATCTTCATAGGCTTGATGTTCGCCCAAATCGGCTGCGCTGGCGCTAGGCCTCTCACGCTGATAGTTGATGCGCCGACGCCCGAGCCCGCAGAGGTGAGTGTGCACTTAGTGCGGGGCAAGGAGGCCGCAAGGGTGCCGAATCATCCTTGCACAGTGCCCTGCCCGATAGTCATAGCCCCGGACACCGAGTACCAGCTTACGCTGCGCGCGCCCGGCTATTACCCGGCGAACGTTGGGCCGCTTACATATGAACAGGTTAAGTACGTTCTGCATTGGTCCGAGCGCCTCGTCGTGCCGATGGAGAAGCGGCCGGCATCTCAGGATCAGTTGCGGTCGCCCGAGTAGGCCTGCTCGGTGCCGCAGCGTACCGCCTGCAGCCGGACTAAAACCATGACAGGG
>JBGQHM010000013.1:0-38776 GCA_041497995.1 Binatia bacterium
ATACGACTCTCGCCGCGCGTAGCCGCCGCGACACGCTCGCCACGCACTCGGCGGCAGGGGGCACGTGCTCCCGGAGCCTCCCCGCGTCCGCGGCGCGGTTTCGGAGGCAGGACTCGCCCCCTTAGAGCGGAGTTATGGTCAAGCTCTTGCCACTGTACTTGCATGGGCGAGCGTGCTAGCTCGCCCTTCACGGGGTGAGATCTCTGACGATCAGATTATCCATTGTACTAGCCGTCGCAGCAGTCGTTGTTGGCTGCTCCTCTCGACCAGTTCAGGTCGGCGCACCGCTGCCACCCGCCCATGAGGTTTATGAGGTTGTCGGGCCGAGCGAAGGCGGCGGCTGTGGACTGTTGTTGTTCGGCCTCATTCCGCTGGGCATCAACTCACGAACGCAGCGCGCGTACTCAGAGGCCGTAGGATCGAAGGGGATTGGTCTCGTCGACGCCCAAGTCCAATACAGTTGGTGGTACGTTCCATACGTCGGCACGATTCATTGCACCTTCGTGAAGGGGACGGTGGTTCGATGATCGTTGCGCGGCGTCTCGTTTGCGCTGCGGTGGGCGCTGCCGTTTGCCTCTCGATGGGTTGTATGAGCGAGCTCGCCACAGTTGCGCCAGCGCCGCCGGAGCATGCCGTCGACGTCGGGCCGGCTCACGGATCCAGCTGTGGCTTGCTCTTCCTTGACTTGGTCCCGGTCGGCGTTAATGACCGCGCGGTGCGCGCCTACGCGGAAGCGCTCCGCACCGCGCGTGCCGAAGCGATCACCGGCACGACAATCGAGGACAGTTGGTACTTCGTCGTTGTCGGCACGCTGCTATGCACTGACGTCGACGGCCGCGCCGTCCGCGCCGCGCCCTGATGTCGGATCGCGCCGGGTGCAGCTGAGGTCCCAAACTGTCGGGTACCGCGCACCGGGAAGGGAGTCACCTGCAAGAGGGGGGGTGAGAAGGAATGGCGTGAACGTCATGGCTGCTGCGCCGGCGGCACTGCAGGCGGTGGTTCCGCTAACGTGCCCGGCGCCACCGCTGCGGGGTTCGGAGCCAGTGTGGCGGACACTGTTGCGGGCTCTAAATCGTAGGCGGCTCCATTTGCGTAGTCGATCGCAGCGCCCATGAACCCGCCGAGCGCGATGTTGCCCCAGACGAAGCCGCTGGTCGTCTCTTCGATGTGTGCATACGTGGGCACGTATCCGGCCTTATCGAAGTTCACGATGTAGATGCCATCACGCGCCAGGGTGATCTCTCCCGGCGTCGTGACGGTCTGACTGCCCACGGATGCCCGCGCACCCGCTGGCGTGGACTCGATGCGCACGCGCTGGGTTGTGCCGTGCATGATCGTGGCGCATCCGGCGATCTCCGCGACGCACACCAGAATGACGAGGCGAGCTTGGTTCATCGTCCCCATCACGCACTCGTTCACGCCGTGTTCAAGCGGGCTGCCGCTCGCGGGCTTTGGCAACAGCGACAATCCTCGGCGGAAGGTCGATGCCTTGACGGTGACGGAACAATCCCATAGCGGGATGTGCGTGCGGACCCGGTGGAAGTCGACACTGCCCGTGGAGCGCTCGTTGAATGCGTAACATGATCGCCGCGTTTCTGCGGCTTGAGGCAGCCTCCGGCGCTCTCTTGGCAATTGCCGCCGTGGCGGCCATCGTGATCGCGAACACGCCGCTGGGTCCATCGGTCGCGAGCAGCTTCGACACCAAGCTCACCGTGGCCTTCGGCACGTTCGGGCTGAGCAAACCGCTGCTCTTGTGGGTGAACGACGGGTTGATGGCCATCTTCTTTCTCCTTGTCGGACTCGAGCTCAAGCGCGAAGTGCTGGAGGGGGAGCTGTCGCAGCCCGCGCAGATCGTCTTGCCGGCAGCTGCAGCACTCGGTGGCATGATCGCGCCCGCGCTGATCTACGCTGCGCTCAACCACGGCGACGCGTATGCGCTACGTGGCTGGGCAATTCCAGCGGCGACCGATATCGCCTTCTCGCTCGGCGTCGTAGGGGCGCTGGGTGCACGCGTACCGCTCGGCCTGAAGGTGTTCCTCACCACCTTGGCGGTAGTTGATGATCTTGGCGCCATTGTGGTCATCGCGTTATTCTATTCGAGCGATCTCTCGCTGCTGTCACTGGCCCTAGGGGCGCTATGCGCTGCGGTGTTGTTCGCATTGAATCGCGCGAACGTGCGACGCCTCGCGCCCTACATTCTCACCGGCATTGTGCTGTGGGTGTGCGTGCTGAAATCAGGTGTGCACGCCACCTTGGCTGGCGTCGTCCTCGGCTTCTTCGTCCCGCTCAAGGGCGGCGTCGGTGCGCCCGACGTCCAGCCGCTCCGTCACCTGGAGCACATGCTCCATCCATGGGTTGCCTACGCGATTCTTCCGATCTTCGCGTTCGCCAACGCCGGCCTGTCGTTCAAAGGCATGTCGTTCGCGGAATTGCTGGAGCCGGTGCCGCTTGGCATCGCCGGCGGGTTGTTCCTCGGCAAAGTGCTCGGCGTGTTTGGCGTGGCTGCGCTGATCCTGGTGGGAGGCCTCGCGCGCATACCGGCTGGTGGCACGTGGATGAAGCTGCTCGGCGTGTCGATGTGCGCCGGCATCGGCTTCACCATGAGCCTGTTCATCGGGACGTTGGCGTTCGAGGACCCGGCCTATGCGGCACCGCTTCGGCTTGGTGTTCTCACCGGTTCCCTGCTGTCGGCAGCTCTCGGGTATTTGATTCTGCGCATGGCGCCGGCAACGTCATGAAGAGGAAACGCGGCGGCGGGTGCGAGGGTTAGCTTCTCTCGGTCAGCTTCTTGTAACTCAGCAAATGCCGGATCGCGTCGGAGTGGCGTCCCAAGCGGTCGAGGAGGCGCCCGAGATTGAAGTGCGCATCGGCAAACTCCGGGTCGTAGGCGAGGGCCCGCTGGTAGTGGGACAGCGCCGCGGCGAAATGACGCTGGTCCTCGAGGGCGATGGCGAGATTGTAGTGAGCCACCGGGTCATCCGGGGTACACTCGATGGCGAGATGGTAGAGACGCGCGGCGTCCTCCACCTCGCCCTGCTCCTGCTGCAAGCGCCCAAGATTGATGTACGCATCAGCCATCTCCGCATCGAGCTCGATGGCGCGCCGATAGGCCTCGCAGGCACCCGCAACGTCGGCCCGTCGCTCGCGGGCGAGCGCACGTTCGAACCACGCCAGGGCGTTCTGCGTGGGTTCTGGAGTACGGGGTGTGGTACTTGTGCGGCCGCTACGCGCCGGCACAACGCGGCGCGCGGCGCGGGCCAGCTCATCGACTTCGAAGGCAAAGACGACCTGGCCGCTGTCGGGTTGCCATGCCGTGCCGCCGTCACGCGCCACGACCCGGCGGCCGTCGGCATAGATGCGCACGCCCGACAGCGGCCGATCGGGCGGCAGCTGCGTGGCCAACTCGCTGAGCGCGTGGCGCACGCGGCGCGGTGGAACGTCGGCGCGCAACAGGCCATGCGCGGCGCGTAGCAGGACGAGATCCTGAAACGAGAACTCGAGAGCGCGGCCATGGCGCGCCGGACGGCACAGCCCAGCGCGCACGATGCCGCGCACGCGTGCGGCGGGCACGCCCAAGATGCGGGCGACCTCGGCTGTCCGGAAGACTTCGGCGGCAGACCGTGAGGCGCGCTGACTAGCGGGCGGTGCTACCATTCGTCTGTACCACTGGACTCGAAGAGCAGGGCAGGGGCAGGCCGGTCATCGAGCCCATGCAACCGGCCTGTGTTGGTCCCATCTACTTGGCTTTGGCGCTCG
This sequence comes from Binatia bacterium, assembly GCA_041497995.1. Classification (GTDB taxonomy): domain Bacteria; phylum Desulfobacterota; class Binatia; order HRBIN30; family HRBIN30; genus DATKMS01. The sequence continues at coordinate 3,757 of JBGQHM010000013.1, forward strand.
CCCGGCGCGCGACCGCGGGCCGTCCCTTCGCTTGCGCGGGACGCCGGCTCGCAGTGGCTCCGGTGGACGTGGGGGCTTGCTTCGCGGCCAGGCTTGCCTTGAGCGCCTCCATCAGATCGATGATCTGCGCCCGCGCCGGCTGCGCCGGCGCCGCAACGATCTCCTGACCGGCAACCTTCTGATCGATGAGCTCGAGGACCTTCTTGCGGTAGCCGTCGTCGTACTTGGTCGGCTCGAACGCCGGAGACGCTAGCTGCTCGATGAGCTGCACAGCCAGGTCGAGCTCGCCCGCCTTGAGCGTCAACGCCTCACCGCGATCGATCTCTTCGAAGCCACGCACCTCGTCCGCGTAGTTGAGCGCGTGCATCATGAGCCCACCCTGCGCTTGCCGCAGGAGGACCAACTGCTGCTTGCCGCGCGTAGAGAACCTCGCCACTGCACCCTTGCCGGCTTTTGCAATCGCCTCGCTGAGCAGGCGATAGGCCTTCTGCCCGCCTTTGTCCGGACCCAGCAGATACGCCTTCTCGAAGTAGATCGGATCGACCGTGCTGATCGGCACGAACTCCTCGATCTCGATCGACTGCTCCGACTTCTGCTCAAGCGCCTGGAGCTCGTCGTCGGTCAGTACGACGTACTGATCCTTGGCGTACTCGTAGCCCTTCGCCATGGCGCTACGCTCGACGACTTCACCGCAGGTCGCGCAGATGTACTGCTGGCGGAGTCGCGACTTGTCTTTCGCGTGCAGCAGGTTGAAGGAGACGGACTTTGACTTCGTGGCCGAGTACAGCTTTACGGGGACGGAAACCAGCCCGAAGCTGATAGTTCCCGATGCAATGGCGTGTGCCGGCATAGCCCTACCTTTGAGTCAAATGGTGGCGCACCATATCATTGATCGGGTGGCGAGGCGAGGACCAACTCTGCTTGCGGGGCATCCGGCTCAAGGGGCGAACTGATGGCTGAGGATCTCCTGCGAGACTATCGGGGCAAGCGCGACCCGGGCCGTACGCCCGAGCCGTTCGGCGTGCGGCAGGCGCTCAGCAGCGAGCGCACTGGGGGAAGCTTCGTCGTGCAGCAACACGCCGCCCGCAGCATGCATTGGGATTTACGACTGGAGGTCAATGGCGTGCTGGCCAGCTGGGCTGTGCCGCGTGGGCCCTCTGCCGATCCCAAAGAGAAGCGGTTGGCGGTGCGTACCGAGGACCATCCCATCGAGTATGCAGACTTCGAGGGCATCATTCCGTCCGGCAACTACGGCGCCGGCGCGATGATCGTGTGGGACCGCGGCACATTTCATACGGTGGACGGCGAAACGGTCGCCGACAGCGTGACGCGTGGCAAGCTCGATATGGAGCTGCATGGCCACAAGCTGCACGGCCGCTGGGCGCTGGTGCGCACGAAAGGGGAGGGAGGCAAGAGCTGGCTCCTCTTCAAAAAGGGCAGCGCTGGTGCAGCGGAACCGGAGCTGATCGTTGCTCATCCCTATTCAGTGCTGTCGGGACTCAAGGTCGAAGAGCTCAGAGAAGGAGTACGTCGCAACGACGCACTCGCTGCGCGGGCCGCCGCCGCGGGCGCAGCGCGGCGGGCGCCCAATCCCTCCACCGCCCGTCCCATGTTGGCGGAGACGGCAGAGCATCCATTCTCCCGAGAAGGGTGGCTGTTCGAGCTGAAGCACGACGGTGTACGGATCTTGGCCGCGCGTACGGCGACGGGCGCTGTGACGCTCTACTACCGGACGGGTCGGGACACGACGGCAACCTTTCCGGAAATCGCGCGCGCGGTGGCACATCTGCCGTGCGATGACTTCATCATCGATGGCGAAGTTGTCGCGCTCGATGAGCACGGGATCGCCTCTTTCGAGCTGCTGCAGAAGCGCCTAGGACAAACCGATCCGGCGGCGGTGGGTCGGGCCGCGGCGGCGATTCCGGTGGTCATGTTCGGGTTCGATCTGCTCGCCGCGGCGGGCTACGACCTTCGGGCGCTGCCGCTGAGCGTGCGCAAGGAGCTGCTGAGCACGCTGGTGCCGCGCGTTGGCGTTGTGCGCTTCGCGGACCATGTGGAAGGGGCCGGAGAGGCGCTGTTCGAGGAAGTCAGCAACATGGGATTGGAAGGACTGGTGGCGAAGCGCGCCGCGTCACCGTATCGCAGTGGGCGGCGCTCGCGTGATTGGTTGAAGATCAAAGCTCTGCGTACTGCCGATATCGCCATCGTCGGCTACGTCCGGGGCAAGGGGGCGCGACGCGAGTTGGGTTCGCTGATGGTTGCGTGGCGGGGCGAGGGTGAGTTGGTGTACGCCGGCAATGTTGGGACCGGCCTCGATGCGCGCAGCATTGCGGCGCTACTGCCACGCCTGCAGCACACCGTCTGCTCCGCGCCGGTCTTTCGCGGGACACCACCCGGACCGACGCGTGACCATGTGTTCGTCGACCCAGCGTTGGTTGCCGAGGTGCGCTACGCGGAGGTCACCAGCAGCGGCTACCTACGCCAGCCGGTCTTCCTGCGGGTCCGCGACGACAAAACCATTGCTGAATGCGATCACCTGCCGCCCCCCCACGTACACCGCGAGCCGCTCCCGATGCTGGCGGTCTCAGTGGAACCTCCGCCGCCACGCGGCCAGCTGCGTCTGAGCAATCTCGACAAAGTATTCTTCCCGGAGGACGGCTACACCAAGGGCGACTTGGTGCGGTACTACGAAGAGGTCTGGCCGTGGCTTGCACCCCATTTGCGCGATCGGCCCGTGGTCCTGACCCGCTATCCGGACGGCATCACGGGCAAGAGCTTCTTTCAGAAAAACGCGCCCGGCTTCACCCCGGAGTGGGTACGCACGTTCCACATCGAGGATACGGACTTCTTCATCTGCAATGACCTCGAGACGCTGCTCTACGTCATCAACTCGGGATGCATCCCGCTGCATGTCTGGAGTGCGCGCCACGTGCACCTCGATCGCCCCGACTGGACCATCTTGGACCTGGATCCGAAGGGTGCGCCCTTTCAGCACGTGGTTGCCGTGGCCCGCTGCATCCATGATCTGCTCGAGCAATTGCGGGTGCCGCACTTCGTGAAGACATCGGGGCAAGACGGCCTGCATGTGTTGGTGCCGCTTGCGGCGGCGCTGACACACGCCGAGGCGCGCGCCTTTGCCGAGGTACTGGCACGGGTCGTGGTCGAAGAGCAGTCGGAGATCGCGACCGTGGCGCGGGCGGTCGGTGCGCGAGGAGGCAAGGTGTACGTCGACTTCCTGCAGAACGGTTTCGGCAAGACCATCGTTGCACCGTTCTCCGTGCGTCCGCGGCCGGGTGCGCCGGTATCCACACCGCTGACGTGGCGAGAGGTCACGAGGCGTGCCGACCCGGCGCGCTTCACCATCCGAACCGTCGTGAAACGCTTGCAGCAGCAGGGTGATCCGATGCGGCCTCTGCTGGATGGGCAGACTGACGTGCACGCGGCTCTGACCGCGCTGAGCGCCCGCCTGGGCTGAATCGAACCACAGCGCAGGGCCGACAGAAAAATTCTTTTTGTCGCGACTTTGCCCTTCCCTTACGACCCAATGCCGAGTAGATTCTGCGCTGCAACTCCCAGGGCCGTGCCTGCGCCACAGAGGCAGCGGGCGTGCCCATGGTCCCCGCAACCGCGGTGTCATGAAAGATGCCGCGAGGGATGAGCGGGTAACGGCCACACGAAAGGAAAGAGGAGGTTCGACGATGTCCACCCGCGGTCCCCGCGCTACGGACGCGCTTCAAGCGCCAGGATACTCTGCCACCGCGGCAGTCGACGAGGCGGACCCGGAACGCCCGGCACCGCGTCAAGAGCACGGCGCGGCGCGCGGCTTCAACGGCCCAAACGGTCCCCAGGGCTCCGGGCGCAAGCGCCGGCGGCGGCATCGCTCACAGAAGGGGGGGCCGCGCCGCTTTCCGTCGCAGGGCGGCGGCGGGCCGCACATCGATGTCGTCAGCCGCGAACGGATGTTTCAGGACATCGAGGGGCTGTTGCGCCAGATTCGGGAGCGCGCGGAAGAAGCGACCGTCTGGTCCGATGACCAACTCAACGACTTTACGCAGACAGTGACCGGCTTCACGAAATCCCTGGAGCAAGAAGGCGAACAGATCTCTCAGCGTGTGCGCAGCGAGTACCAGCGCATCCGCGACAAGCTCAGCCAAGCGCTGCGCGCCTAGCCGCGGGCGGGTCAATCTAGGAAAGATCTGCGGCGGTAATCAGGCTGCCGCGATTGCTCGCGACGGCGCGCCAGACGCGGCGCGCCAACTCGTCGGTTGCCCAGCGTTGCCGCGCCAGAAACGTGGCTGCGTCCACGGACAGTTCCGGCGGCTCCTTCCCTTGCGTAGCAGCGAACTGTTGGAGCAGGTGGGCGGCGACGACGACGATCGCGTTGTCGGTGTCTGGCAGGGGATGCACTAGGACCAGGTGATTCAACGGCGGTCGGGTGCTGAGGGGTTGGCGTCTCGCTGGTCGCTTCATTCTAGCCCTGCCATGGCTCTCGCTGACGCAAGCGATATGCCAGACATCACTGGATGTCCCACGACGCCCACTTCGCGCACGGTGCGAACCCGGACCGCTAGGTTATCGTCTCTTTCTTGGCAGAGCGTCGAGACAGTTCCCGCTGGGAACACTCTTCGGCTGTCCGGAGGCGAGCGCGGCCATGCGCAGTGCCATGCACTTCGCGTGGTCAACCGGCGCATCGAGTCGGTTGCTACTTGCTCTCGATGCCGTGCTTTTCGAGGCGGTAACGCAGAGCGCCGCGGCCGATCCCCAGGAGACGCGCTGCGCGTGTCAGGTTGTTCCCCGCGCGGTCCAGCGCTTGGAGCAGCAGCGAGCGCTCCATCCGGGTGAGATCGATGCCGTCAGCGGGGAGCGTTACGTCCGCGGGCATGATCGAGGCCTCAGTCGGGAAGTCTGCCGCAGTGATCAGATTGCCCCGACTGATGATGACAGCGCGCTCGATGGCATTGGCGAGCTCCCGCACATTCCCTTCCCAGGGCGCATTCAGCAGAAAGTTCACCGCATCTTGTGAGAACCCAGGGAGCTGCTTGGCGGTCTTGCGGGCGAGTTCATCAAGAATACGCGACGCGAGCGGGAGGATGTCCTTGCGGCGGTCGCGGAGCGGGGGAATGTGAATGGGGAAGACGTTGAGACGAAAAAAGAGATCTTCGCGGAACAGCTTTGCCCGTACCCGTTGTCGGAGGTCGGCGTTGGTAGCGGCCATCAGGCGGGCGGCGACGCGCACGGGCTGGGTGCCGCCAACCGGGATCATCTCGCGGGTCTCGATGACCCGTAACAGCTTGGCCTGCGCCGGCAGCGGCAGGTCGCCGATCTCGTCGAGGAGCAGACTCCCCGCGGCCGCTTGCTCCAGCAAGCCCGCCTTGCGCTGCTGCGCCCCGGAAAAGGCGCCTTTCTCGTAACCGAACAGCTCGCTCTCCACCAAGGTGTCTGGGATGGCGGCGCAGTTGAGCGCGAAGAACGGACCATTGCGGCGGGCGCTGTTGTAATGGATCGCGCGCGCCATGACCTCCTTGCCGGCGCCGCTTTCTCCGGTGATGAGGATGATCACCTCTCGCTGTGCGGCGTCCTCTGCGAGCCGCACCACCTTCTGCATCTGCGGCGACGCGGAGACCAGCTTGGAAAAATCGTAGGTGTCCTCTACCGCCTCCCGCAAGCGGCGATTCTCGGCGACCAGCGACTTCATCGCGAGGCCTTTCTCGACCAGTGCCAGCAACACCTCGCTGCGCACCGGCTTCGTGAGGAAGTCGAGGGCGCCTGCCTTCATGGCCTCGACGGCACGTTCGACCGAGCCGTGCGCGGTCACCACGATGGCCTGCACGTTCGGATCTTCCTGCCTGAGGCGCGTGAGCAACGTGATGCCGTCCATCTCTGGCATCGACAGGTCGAGCAGCGCCAAATCGATCACGTGCTCGGCGTAGATCTTGAGCGCCTGGCGCCCGGACGGTGCGCAGCGAACGGTGTAACCGTCCCGCTGCAGCATGTATTCGAGTATCCGGCGGTTGTCGGCGTCATCGTCCACAACCAAAATGCAACCCTTCGACATTGTCCCAGCCGGTCATGGTAGCAAAACAGAATTGCTCATTAAACGGGTCACCGACGGCAATCGTCCCTGGTGCTCCTGCAGCACCGATGAATTGCAAGCCGCAAAGGGCGTGGGTATTGTCCGGCGCATGGGCTCCGTGAAGCGTGCCTGCATGCGGTTGGGCATAGCGGCCACGATCTCGTTGCTGCTGGCGCTGGCGGTGATGATGTTGCTGGTTGAAGCACCGCAAGTGGGCATCTGGTTCATCGCGTCGGCAGCGCTGGCGGCCGCCGCGTACCTCACCGCCTTGGTGGCGGCATACTTCGAGCCGTGACGTTGACAGAAGTCGCAGCGGCGGTTTGGCGCACACATCTTCGACGCAAGGGGCTCCCGTGAACCGACCATGATCGCTCTGCTGGAACGACTGATGTGGAGTGTCGTTACCCTGTTCGGCGTGACCTTCCTCACCTTTGCGGTGGCCTACGTGATCCCGAGTGATCCGGCACGCACGGTGGCGGGGCCCAAAGCCGATCGTCAGACACTGGCAACGATCCGCCGAGAGCTCGGGCTCGACCAACCGCTGCCAGTACAATATGCGCGCTACGTTGGGCGCCTCCTGCAGGGGGATTTCGGCCGTTCGTATCTTACCCGCCAGAACGTCTTGCAAGCGATTCTGGAGCGCCTGCCTGCCACCGCGTACCTAGCGCTCGCCAGCTTCCTACCGTCGGCACTGATCGGCATCATCATCGGCTGTCTGACCGCACGCGCGCAGGGCTCGGCGGTGGACCTGGCGGTGCTCGTGGGGTCTCTCGTGCTGCTCTCCGTCCCAGCGTTTTGGTTGGGAATGCTGCTGCTCTATTTCTTTGCGTACCGCCTGCAGCTTCTTCCGCTCGGCGGTTTTGGGGCCGCCAACGTAGTCTTGCCGGCCTGTGCGCTTGGTCTCGGCGGCGCGGCGTACTACGCGCGCCTGCTGCACACGAGTATGCGCGAGGTGCTCGATCAGGACTATGTTCGCACGGCGCTGGCGAAGGGGCTGACCCCGTTACAGGTCTACGGCAAGCACGCCCTGCGCAACGCGCTGATCCCGCTGACGACGCTGCTTGGTCTCGATCTGGCCGGCTTGCTGAGCGGTGTCGTGCTCACCGAAACCGTTTTCAATTGGCCGGGCCTCGGTCGTTTGGCGGTCGAGGCGGTCTTCAATCAGGACATTCCCGTGATCATGGGAACGGTTCTCTTTAGTGCGCTGCTTGTGGTGGGCGCGAACATCGCTGTCGATTGTCTGTACTTGCTCATCGATCCGCGCATCCGGTACCGCCGCACATGAACACGTCGCTCTACAACCGGGTCGTGTGCCGCTCACCACGCTGATGGACGTAGGGCAGGGGAAGCAGCGCCACCTCGCCTGGGTTGGCGGAGTGATGGTCGGACTGATGGTGCTGGCGGCGCTGGCGGCGCCGTGGGCGGCGCCTTTCGATCCGCTCAAGGCTGTGGCGGAGACCTTCGGCGACCCATCTCCGCCTGGACGTTCGTTCTTGCTCGGCACCGACGAGCTGGGGCGCGACGAGCTCAGCCGGTTGCTGTATGGCGCGCGCGTCTCGCTCCTCGTGGCGGTGGTCGCGACGGCAGTGACGCTGCTCATCGGCGTCGCGGTCGGCGTGACGGCGGGCTACGTCGGCGGGTGGGTCGATGCGGTACTGATGCGCCTTACGGATGTCGTCCTCGCCTTTCCGGCGCTGCTGCTGGCGATCGCACTTGCGGCGCTGTTCGAGCCGGGGCTCGGCACGCTCTTCGTCGTGATTGGCGTGGTGAGTTGGACGAGCATCGCCCGCGCCCTGCGCGGCGAAGTGTTGTCGCTGCGAGAACGTGACTACGTCTCTGCTGCCCGGGCTCTGGGCGGCTCGCCGCTGCGCATGATGCTGTGCCACGTCGTGCCCAACGTGCTCCCGACGATCCTGGTGATGGGCGCGTTGAGCACGTCGAACACGCTGCTGCTTGACGCTGGTCTGAGCTATCTCGGTCTCGGTGTGCCGGTGCCCACGCCAAGTTGGGGCAGGATGATCAGCGACAGCGAGACCTACTACCGGTTGGCACCGTGGTTGATGATCTGTCCCGGTGTGGCGATCGTCTATGCCGTTACGGCGTTCAACTTCCTCAGCTACGGTCTGCTGGCGCGCTTCGGCCGACAAAATGGTTCGGCATGAGGGGCGTAGCGCTGGTGTGCCTACTGGTCTTGGTGACAGCGTGCGCGCCGTCATCGCGTGACGGCTCCTCGTCGGACGAACCGTACCTGCGCCTCGCCGATCAAGACGATATTCCCACGCTCGACCCGGCGCGCGGTTACGACACCACCTCGTGGCAGTTCGAGGAAATACTGTTCAACACGTTGGTGGATTATGATGCCGACGGCCACCTGGTTCCCGAGCTGGCTCTCGACTGGGAGGTCTCGGACGATCAGCGCGCGTACACGTTTCACCTGCGTTCGGATGCGCGGTTCACGAACGGCAGGCCGGTAGAGGCGGCGGATCTACGCTTCTCGATCGAACGCGTGCTCAGCCCGCAGACGCGTTCGCAAGGCGCCGAGTTCTTCCGCGGCATCGTCGGCGCCGAAACGTGTGGCGATCAGCAGTGCCGAGTGGGCGGCATCGAAACTCCCGACGCTCGGCTCCTGCGGATTCACTTGCGGGAGTTCGATCCACTCTTCTTGCACAAGCTGGCGATGCCGTTTGCTGCGGCGGTGCCGGCGGAGGAGGTAGCGCGCTGGGGTGAAGACTTCGCGCGTCACCCCGTTGGTAGTGGACCGTTCAAACTAGAGGCGTGGGTACCGGGGCAACGCCTACTGTTCGTCCGCAATCCGGACTACTTTGTGCCCGGCGTCCCACGGCTGGCCGGCGTGCTGCGGTTCGTCGGCGTGAACGACGACCTGGCGTGGATGAAGTATCGATCGGGGCAGTTGGACGTCGCGAGCATTCCGCCGCCGGAGTTTCCACGCGTCGTTCGGGATCCGCACGATCAGCCGCTCCTGCGCCACGTGACGACGATGCGGACCAGCTACCTCGGCATGAAATGCACGCTGCCGCCGTTCACCGATCGCCGCGTCCGCCAGGCGATGAACTACGCGGTGAACAAGGAGAAGCTGCTGCGCTTGATCAACAACCGGGGCGTCGTGGCCAAAGGCTTCGTGCCGCCGAACATGCCGGGGTACAACGCAAACGTTCCCGGGTACCCATTCGATCCGCCGCGCGCGCGCCAGTTGTTGACCGCGGCGGGCTACCCGAACGGCTTCGCGACGACGTTGTGGATTCGCTCGGATGAAACGACGCGCCGTCTCGCCCAATCGGTGCAGCAAGATTTGGCCGACGTCGGCGTGGATGTGCGCATCAAGCCAATCGCCTGGGGACCGTTCCTCGAAGCCGTGCGCGCGCCCGATCTGGTACCGTTCTTCTACCTCGGTTGGGAGGCGGACTTCCCAGACCCCAGCAACTTTCTCGACGTGCTCCTCGATTCCAAGAGTATCGGCACCAACAACAACACCGACTACAGCAACCCTGAGGTCGACGCCTTGCTCGCTGCCGCGCAGCGCACGATGGACCCAGGGTCCCGCATGGAGTTACTGCAGCGCGCCGAGCTCATCGCAATTGCAGACGCGCCGTGGGTGTTTCTCTATCATCCCGTGAGCTACGAGATCGTCAGCCCGCGCGTCCGCGACTTCGAGTTACACCCGCTGCGGCCGGCGCGTTTCGCGCATGTGTGGTTGGCTGACAGCGCTCCAACCGTCCCATAGTGTCGGGGATCAGTGGCGCGGTATTGGCTGCGCTTGCGCCTGCTGCGCTTGCATCTTGAAGATCAGGTCGGTGATGCGCGTGGCGACGCGCAGCTTCGCGCCGAGATCTTCAGTACGCCGATGCTCCTCGTCGAGGCGGGTGCGCAGCGCCGTGTTCTCGGCGCGCAGCGCCGTCGTCTCACCATCGGTGGGAGCAGCGGCTGCCGGTGCGGGTGCCGCTGCGGCGGCCCCGGCCGCGGCCGCTTGCGTGAGCGCCAGTTGCTGTTCCAACTCCGCGGTGCGCCGCTGGCTGGCCGCCAGGCTGCGATTGAAGCTCTCCACGATCGCGGCCTTTTCCGCGCGCAGGCTTTCGATGCGCGCCTGCACCTCGGCGTTGTCGCTAGAGCCCTCGGGTGGTGCAGCATGCTCCGGCTGCTGCTGCAGGGCGCGCAGCTCGTCCGCCATGCGTTCGCGTTCGACACGTTCCTCGCCCAACGCCTCACGCAGCTCCGTGATCTGCGATCGTGCCGCCGCAAGCTCGGCGGCGGGGTCGTCGGTGTCGGCGAGCGCGGGGGTGGAGGTTTCTTCCTTCAGGCGTTCCAATTCGGTTTCGACAGCCTGCCGGCGTTCTTGCTCCTGCGTGAGCGCGGCGCGGAGCGAGGCGATCACGACCGCGGGATCGGGCTCCGCTGGGATCGGTTCCGCCGCTTGGCCGGAGGGGGCTTGGTTCTCACCCAGCGTGTCCGCCGTCTGCGCGGGCGCTTCTGCGGCCCCTCCGTGATCCACTGCTGCCGCGTCGCCTGCGGCATCAGTGGGGGGTGCAGCAGTGTCAGCCGGCGCGGCAATGTCGACGGCTGCAGCGCTATCGGTCGGCGGCGCACCGTCGGCCACACCACCATCGTTTGGGGGAGCAACGTCAGTGGGTGCACCAGTGTCAGTGGGCGCAGCCGTGTCAGTGAGTGCAGCGGCGTCAGTAGGTGCAGCGGTGTCAGTGGGTGCAGCAGCGTCGGTGGCAGGGGCAGCGTCGGCGGACGGGGCGCTGTCAGCGGGGACGGCGCTGTCGGTAGGTGCGCTGGTATCGGCAGGCGCCGCCTGTTCCGGTGGAGCGCCCGGTTCGCCTGGCTCCTGACTGGGCTGTTGCGCTTCTGCTTGTGGCTCTACCTGCTCGCTGTCGGGACTAGGAGCAGTGGCGACACCGTCGCCGACACGCGCGCTTGCGGGAATCCGAGTGGTCCGGGTGCACGCAACGAGTAGCAGGAGCAGAATGCAGGGGACCGTTGCCGACCGCGTCACCCACACATGCCAACCCCACACCATCGGTCGCGACACTACCGCCTTGTGTCAAGCTTGTCCAATCGGCTCCAGTGGCTTCGGTAGGGGGACTTCAGCATACGTGGTCTGACACGGCGCAGAATTGGCGTGCCAGAAACGGAAGCGTCGTTCGGCCGCAACGTACAGCAGAATGCTCGACGAGCGCGTCCCGAAGCGCTCGGTATGCACACACAGGTTGTTGGGCGGACCGTCATTTCGTGGATCGAGCGGCGTGGAGTGATCGGACAGAATGCTACGCAGCGCCGGCAGCAGGTCGTTGATGGCATCAAGGCGCAAATGCCGTCGTGCGGCCTCAAACAGTCCGTACGACTTGGCGATGCGCGGACACTCGAAGTCATTGAGATCGAGATTGGTGAGCAGGTGCAGCCCCGGCGTCAGGACGGTCGAGGTCATCGTGCCGCTGACGTTGCCGACGACGCATGCACCTTGTGGTGACGTGATCAGCAGGTTGAAGGGGTTGTAGAGAGTGCCGGGATCGCTCTCGACGCGCCGGCGCGCCGCCGAGACGGATCCGTGACGTAAGATGTCAACACACAGCTGTCCCCGCGAGCGCCGTGTCGGGTCGGGCGTCGTGCTGGTCCGACGGTTGACGAGGGCGGCCACGAGGTTGTGCGCGTTGACACCGAGCCAGGTACCACCGGCCACGAGATCCTGACCGGCCACGACCCACGGATCGTTACTGAGCTGAGCGGGTGCAGTGGCGGGACGCTCGTAGAACTCGTCACGGTTCGCGGCCACGACCACCGGGAAATCGTCGCTTACCTGGAAGTAGATGGCCAGCGTGCACATGCGGCGGAGTATATGAGGCGAGGGCCGTGGCGGCAACTCTGCACTCACTGCTTTACTTTGTGTTGGACACAAAGTTGTAGTGCGAGTATACCGGATATGCATACACGATAGAGCATCCGGTTGCGGAACGCATGACGGTTCCCTCGCGAACGGTCGTATCGTGAGGGACAAAGCGACAGGAGGACGAGCTCGATGTACACCGCCATAGCCAACACAGTTCCGGTCCTACTCGTTTCTGCCGTCATGATTCTCGGCAGCACGGGTGCTCCCTCGGCGGCCACGTTTACCGGTCCCGTCGCCATGGCCGTTGCACCCGCGTCGCGCAGCAGCGGACTAGCTCCGGTTGCGGATCTCAATGGCGACGGGGTTCCAGACCTGGTCGTAGCGGATACCGGCCGATCCATCGTTTGGGTCTACTTTGGCGCCGGCCACTCCCTACCAACCGGGCCGGGGGTTGCCTTGCCTCTGCCGTCGTATGTGACAATGAGCGGTGTGGCGCTCGGAGACTTCGACGGCGACGGCGTTACTGACATCGTGACCACATACCCGCGGGGGAACTATGCGAGTGTGCTTTATGGAACGAAGGATGCGCTGACCCAAAATGGAAACGGGACGTTCACCGGTCCCTTCAATTTTGTGCTGGGCCTCTCACCCCAGGTCGTTGCAGCTGGACCACTTCGGGGCAGCGGCAACCCGTGGGGGTTGGTGGCGATCGGTCGTGGCCACATGCGCGGCGATCGGGGCGGGGTGGCGATCCTCGTAGGGTCAGGGGGCGGAGGCTTCGCGACGAGTCAGTCTATTACCGTCGGTCGGCGAGTGCGTGGTGTCGTGCTTGGTGACTTCGGCACGACTGCCAGCGACTCGCGACGTGATGGAAATCTAGACATTGCGGTGACCACCGACGCAAGTGTCAGCATCATCTACGGGGACGGAGCTGGTAACTTTGGCGCACCAGACACGTATTCCGCTGGCTACGCTCCCAAGGCGATTGCGACGGGCGACTTCAACAACGATGGCTGCTCGGATCTTGCGGCTACGGATAACGGTCACGGATCAACCGTAGTCCTGATGCTCCTTGGACGCTGCGAGGGCACAGGAGGCAGCTTTGCGCCGCCGGTCAAGATAGCGAACTTGCCGAGAGGCGGTATGTCCCTCAGTATTACCCCTCTCAACCTCAATGGGGACGGAAAGCTCGATCTAGCGGTTACCAGACAACGGCGCACGCCGGGTGTGGACCTGCTGATCAACAATTCCGATCTCGCCACGGCCCCGATGGAGCCGCGGTTTCTGGAACCAATGCTTTGCGCGGCGGGGGCGCGGCCCGAAAATGTCGTCGCCGGGAGCTTCAACCCCGATGTTGACGCCATCGACGACTTGGTCGTGGCTACGCCGCGCGCCACCACCGCGGGGTCGAACACGAATCTCGCAGTTCTTCTCGGCGATGGCATCGAGGCGTCGTGTCCGACCGCATCGGAATTCGCGCTTCCCTGACGCCGGACGCGGATCACCACTAACGGGCCAGGACACGGCAGTCGCCGACTGGCGAGCCACTGAATAGCTCGGCGCGTATGCCCGTCGTTGCGCGATGCCGCAGCGAGATTGGCCCGCCGCTGCCGGAGTGTGTTGTGACGCGGTGGTCGCCCCGTTCGTCGTGTGCACGATGCGTGACGGTCGATGCGATCGCGGTGGTATTCGCTTCGGAGGTCTCCAGATGATGGACCCTCGCGCCAGCAAGTCTATACGGCTCGCGGGGTTACGGATACCGGACGGGACTGGTCGGTAAAGTTATTCGGTCCGGGACTGGGTGTTCGTGAAAGGCCAATTTCACCCTCCACATCTGCTCTGCAAAAGTAAGATTTGACACAGACTCGCCGAGTCTAGTAAATGGCTCCGTACTTCTACTGAGTCGACGATCCAGCGGGGACGGGATGAGAAGCGGTCGAGGCGCACAATCGGCGGACCGAGAGCTTGCCGGCCTGCAGCGCGGGCCCCCGTTCAAGTCGCTAGTTGGCGCTTGAGTGGGGGGCGCGAGCTACTTGAGCCACCAAGGCATGCTCGGGGGACGTGAATGAACAGCATTCAGCGGCGCTTGTTCCGCGTTTTTGCAGAGGTTGGCGGCGATCTCACCGAAGACACCGAGGTTGATCGCTTCATCCGTTGCGTTGAGGGTAACTTGCTCTTGCTCCCGCCCAAGGTGCGAGAAGCGACTGAGCTACTCTGGCGCTCCAAGGACAGTCCAGACTATGCCCAGCTCACCGCCGAGCTCTCGCGTCGGGACCCCATCGCAGTCACTGCGGCGACCCTACGGCAGCGGGTCTCACGGGGCGTTCGTTTGCTGGAGAACGCAGTGCGTCGGCGACCGTGGGGAGGGTTGCTGGGAAACGGCAGCGCCGAACGAACGGCGCCCGCCGCTCGGACCGCGGCGGGTGTATCTAGCCACCCCGCCGGAAGTGGCGCCCCGCGTCGGCGCGGCGCGAATACATGAACCCCGGCCCTCGTCGCGCGGCGCTCATTCTCGCGTCGGCCGCGACCGCGGGGTTGCTTACTGCCGCGGCCCGTATCGGATTGACCGTGGTCAGACTACCGGCAGCAGTTGCGGCGACGCTGCAAAAAAAGCAGACGGCGCCGTTGGCACCTGCATACCGCCCGGGCAACCTCTTGGTGAGGTACAAAACTCCCTTCAGCCCACCGGCGGCAGAGTTGTTCGCGCGCCGCAAATCGTTCACACCCTACACCGGTTCGAGTCGCCTGGACGCGTTGCACCGACGCTACCACGTTGAGAATATCCAGCCGTTGTTCCGCGCACCTCCGTTGCCTGCTTCCGCAGGGCTTCGCCGTGCCGTGACCAGCGGTGCGGACTGGGAGACACATCTGGCGTCCTTGCGACAACGCTTTGCGGTGCGCGCACGCCGCGCGCCCGTGCACCAAGTTGCGTCGGACCTGAGCACGATCTACCAGCTGACCGTCCCTCCGCAGACCGACATCCAGGACCTAGCGAGCGAGTATGCAACCGACCCGAGCGTCGACTACGCTGAGCCGAACTACGTCTATCACCTGTATTTCACCCCTAACGACTCCCTCTTCAACTCTTCGGGATCGTGGAGGCAGGGCTTTCCGGATCTGTGGGGCCTGTACAACATTCAGGCGCCGGCCGCGTGGGACCTTGCCACCGGCGCCGGAGTCACCATCGCGGTGCTCGACACCGGCCTGATCCCACTGCCAGACATCGCGGCCAATATCTGGGTCAATCCGGGAGAGATCCCCGGCAACGGTATCGATGATGATGCGAACGGGTTCGTAGATGATGTCACTGGGTGGGGATTCGCGGACCCGGCGGGGAGCACGTTCGATGCTGTCGGGCACGGCACGCACGTGTCGGGGACGCTCGCCGCCGTTGGGAACAATGGTGCCGGTATCATCGGCGTAGCCTGGCAAGCCAAGGTCATGCCCCTCGGGATTTTCACGGCCTCCGGGGAAAGCAGCAGCGACGTCATTGCCGCCGCCTTGATGTACGCCGTGCAGAATGGGGCGGACATCGTCAACATGAGTTTCGGCGGCTTCGGAAACTCGTTCGTGGTGCGTGACGCGATCGACTATGCTGCGGCCAACGGTGTGGTGCTGGTCGCTGCCGCCGGTAATGACGCCATCGACGTCAAGGCGGTCAAACCAGCCAACCTCGATCCCGTCATCGCGACCGCCGCCGTAGACCACTCCGACCAACCGGCGTTCTTCTCTAACTTCGGCGGGAAAATCGAATTGGCAGCGCCGGGTGGGGGAGACCAAGGGCGAGGCGTATACCAAGCTTTCGATTCGGTGCTGTCGCTGACGCCGTACAACTGTTGCACGGGCCTGGTGGACCCGAAGCTCGTTCTAACCGAACCGAGTGACGGTTCCCAATTCTTCTTGCGTCAAGCCGGAACCAGCACTGCCGCACCGCACGTCAGTGGTGCAGCGGCGCTCATTCTCAGCCGCCACCCCGAATTCACGGCGGAACAGGTACGGCAGGCGCTACGCAACGGTGCTGACGACCTCGGTCCGGCGGGGCGCGATGCGCGTTACGGCTATGGGCGGCTCAACGTAGCGCACGCCGTGGCGCTCGATGCGGTCGCCGTCGCACGCCTGGAGACCCCGGCAAACTTGATGCGCTTTCATGGCGAGCTGACGTCCATTCGCGCCACGGTCCGCAATCCGGGAGGCCCGACGCCAAGCTGGCGGCTGTGGTCTGGACCGCAGGGGCAGACGCTCACCGAGATCGCGTCCGGCACCGGCGAGGTCGACAGCGGAATTCTCACGAGCCTTGACACCGAGCCGCTCGGTCCGGGCAACTATCTCGTCCGTCTGGACGTCACTGCGCCGAATGCCAGCGCGTCGGACACGCTGCTGTTGACGCGCGGGCCGACACGGCCGTATCTGCGACAGCTATCTGATGGAGCACCCTTCTTCGTCGTTTTCCCGCACGCGCTGCGGCCAAACGCCTGGACCGCCGACGGCCGGACGCTGGTGTGGACGGAGCAACAAAGCCCCGGCTTTCAGCGCGTGGTGGCACGCGACCTGCGCCTCGGGACCGACCGCACGATCATCCAGTTCCGCTTGGGTGTCGAGCTGCTCGAAGGGCAAGACGCCGCCGAGGCGGTCATCAGTGCAGATGGCAGGACAATCGCCTGCGCGGCTCCCGAGGATCTGAGCACCTCGGCGTCGAGCGATGTCGACCGCAACTTCCAGCTGTTTGTATTCGACACGCAGGCCGGAACCTTGAGCCAGGTCAGTCACGCTCATGGCGGCAACGTGCTCGACTTTCGCGGCCTCAGTATCGCCGCCGATGCGAGTCGGATAGCGCTGATTAGCCGACTCAACCTCGATCCAACGGTCGACAATAGCGATGCCAATCCCGAGTTGTTCTTCTGGGACAGGGCGAGCGCCGCATTCCATCAGGTTACCAAAACCACGAGGTCGGTCGGCGGTGCCCTCGGATCGCCGGTGATCAGCGCCGACGGCAATACCATCGCCTTTGTTTCCTACGACGACTTGGATCCTGGCGTGGGCAATGCGTCAGGCGCCCTGCAGGTGTTCACCTACGATGTCGGCCGCGGCGAGATGCGGCAACTCACACGGATGAGCGGCACGCTGCCATATCTCGATACGGAGATCGCGATGAGTGCGGATGGCGGCCTCGTCGCGAGCTCGATCGACAATCCGAAGGGACAGCTAAACCTGGATCAACGAACCCTCCAAGTGATCGACACCGGTAGTGGAGCGCTCAGAGAACTGCTGACGGTGCCGCTCGCGAATGCATCCCCCAACCTCCTGCGTTTTTCCAGCGATGGACAGTTGCTCTTCTTCCCGGCCGACGTGTCCCGCGATCGGCTCCTGCCCGCGCCAGCCTCAAGCACCGCCTTTGGCAGAGAGGTCTTTCAATACGACCTGCAGAGCGGACAGACGCGCGCGCTGACGGCCCTGGACGGTGGGTTTCTCGGGGGGCTGGCGATTGCGCCGGACGGGCGGCTGGCGTTCTTTGAAAATCATCCTCCTCGCTTCGACCCGGACGGCACCAACGATGATGGCACCGCGGAGATCCTTCTCTGCGAAGCAAGTGTCGATGGCGGCGTCCTGAGCCTGAGAAGGGGAAGGATCACGAAGATTCAGAAGGGCCAGGACCGCCTTACGCTCAGCGGGCTTCTCGTCCGACCGAGTGGCACAGCGCTCGATCTGACGGAAGACGATGTCTCCGTCACGCTGCTTGGGGCCAATGGTCAGCTGTTGAGCTCCTCTTTGGCGGCGGGTTCGGTGACGAAGAGAGCGAGAAGCTGGCAGTGGAGCAAGCCCGGCGCATCGGGCCTCACGAGACTCATCGTCAGCACCATTGACGCTACCCACTACAGCTTCAAGATCACGGGCGAGAGCACAGGTTTGTTTGCGGAAGCCACCCCCTACTTGGCGGTCCAAGTGCAAATCGGCGCGGCCTCCTTCGGCAACGCGCAGCGGTTCCGCAGCAAAGGCCAGCGGCTCGTCTATCCCTAGAGGCTCTCTGCCGTACTTGCACGAGCTAACACGTCCGCAGTCGCTGGCTCGATTGGCGACAAGCGGGCGCGCCTCTTATTACTGACACTTCCCGTCACATCGTGAACAATCATGTCACAACGCGTCACACCAGCTTCGCGTCATGGTATGAGCAGCGCTGTCGAGGTCGGGTGAGACATCGACCGTACGGAAGGGGGAGCTATGACCGGGAAGCGTAGTGTGGTGCCACGATGGGTTATCGGCCTAGTAGTCGTTGGGGGAGCGCTCTCAATTGCGGGGCGCGCGTTTGCGACTTTGTCTTTCGACGTCATTCAGTACGGTTTTGGCAACGGCCCGACGGTCGCTGCAGCCGCGCCGCCGGCGGCGGTTGGTTCGTTCGTGCCCACGAACGCGACCATTTGGGGAACGCACATCAACACGCTGCAGGGTGGCCTGCCGCACGTCGCCGGCTTCAACGAAGGTGCGGGAGCGGGTCTCGACAGCTTCCCCGACTTGGCAGTAGCGAACGCCGACGGCAACACCGTGTCCATATACCTCGGTACGGGGACCGGGTTCTCGGTGAGCGCTACCCACATCCTGGCGGGAGCGGGGACAAACCTTCTCAAGTCGCCCCAAGGAATTGCCCTGGGCGATTTCAATGGCGATGGCAAGACAGACATCGCCGTCAGCAACTACAGTGGGGCGAGCGTGTCAGTTTTCATTGGCGACGGACTCGGGAATTTCACCGGACCAACCAACACCGTCACCCTCAAGAACCCACTGGGGATTGCCGTCGGGAGATTTCAAGGCGCGGCACAGCCCGTCGGCTCCGTCCAGCCTATGGATGACATCGTTGTGGTGGAGCTGTCGGCCAGTACGGGCGGACAGGTCGGAATCCTGCGCAACAACGGCAACGGCACGTTCAATCGTTGGGACACTTCCTTCGTTGTTGGGTCGCACCCGAAGTACCTTGCTGTGGGCGATTTCGGTAGCGGGCCGCAGACTCCTGCCCGTGACTTCAAACCTGACGTCGCCGTCAGCCTGAACGGTGGAGGTGCTGTCGCCATCCTGTTTGGCGACGGTGCCGGTCAGTTCCAGACTGTCGGCGCCCCTAAGACGTACACCACGGATGCTGGCCCGAAGGGGATTGCGGTTGCCGATTTCGATAAGGATGACTGTCCAGATCTTGCTACCGTGAATCACACCAGTGGCGCCAACTCGGTCGCGATCCTGCGTGGGATCTGCACGGGCGGGCCGTCCGATACCTTTATCGGGGCAAACTTGCTCCCGTTGGCGGGTAACGCCAACTCCATCGGTGTCGCAGCCATTGACCTGAACGCCGACGGAACGGCTGATCTCGCCGTGTCCGACACCGGAACGGACACTGTGGCCTTGGTCCTCAACGTCACCACGACGCCGGCTCCGGCGCCCGCTGCGCTCCTCTTCCAAGCGCCGGTGTACTGTGCAGCGGACAACGGCCCGGTGGGTGTGGCTGCTGGAAGCTTCGATCCGAGCACGAACGCGGCCGACGACGTGGCCCTGTGCAACCGAACCGCCGACGACGCGTCGATTGTAACCGACATCGTGATCAATGCGGCGCCGCCGGGTGGGTACCAGACAGTCTCGTGCCCGGGGAGCCCACCGCTGCAGATCGGCATGAAAGCGGCGAAGAAGCCAGCCGCGCTCGCCGCGTGTGATGTCACTGGCGCAAGCGGATCTGGCGCGCCAGACGGCAATATAGACCTCCTGATCCTCGATCAGAGCTCGCCCCAGAAAGTGGTGATCTTCGGTGGCGACGGCGCGGGCAATTTTGCGCGTGGCGCCAACGCCGTCGCAGTTCCCGGATCGACCGGCAGCAGTATTGCCTGCGGGTTTGGCAACAGCGACACGTTGAACGACTTCGTGGTTGCGAACCATGGCTCTGACGATGCGGAGTTGTGCGTCAACCTCGGAGACGGAACGTTCAGCTGTGGCGCACTCACCGTTCCCGCGGGCGCTTTGAATGGTCCAACGTCGGTCATCCTCGCGGATTTGCATCGCGACCCGAACGTCCCGGCGACGTTCGGTAGCCCGCCGCTCGACTACGCGATCACCAGCGAGTCGTTCGGCACTGGGTTGGACACGGTGTTCCTGTCCACGGATTCGACGCGCAGCCATCTCGTGGCCGACGCCCCGCAATCTGTGGTCGCAGACAAGTTCGGGAGTGGTTTCTTGGACGTGGCGATCGCAACCTCAACCGGAAACGAAGTCGATGTCCTGTTCAACAACGACCTTTTTGGTGCGGTGCACACGGCCGGAAAATTTTCGACGGCGACGCCACCAACGACCATGCTCGCGAAGCCACTCGGCACAGTGCCGGGCCACACAACAAAGATCCAACCGGTGTGGATCACCAGCGGCCCTCTCGACAATGATTCGCTGCCAGACGTGGTCACGGCAGATCAGGGGCAGGATCTGATCAGTGTGCTCCTCCAGATACCGAGCGGTGGCGACTTCTTCAGTCCGGTCACCTACGCCGCGAGCAATGGACCCGATTCAGTGGCGGTGGCAGACTTCGACGGCGATGGCGCCAACGACGTCGGTGCAGCGGCCTTCAGTAGCGACAAGGTTGCGATTCTGCTCGGGACCAAGGATTCGGGAGGCCACCCGACCGGCACCTTGACGGCGTGCCCGACCAACACGGCCAGCTGTGAGTTCACTGCTGGAGATGGACCTCTCTCTATTCAGGTCGCCAAGTTGAACGGCGACATGAAGCCGGATATCGCCGTCGTTGACCAAAATTCCGGTGCCTTGACCGTACTCTTGAACACCTCGTCTCCGCCCCCAACGCCTGGTCCGACTCCCACCCCGGGCGGTGGCTGCTGACCGAGGCGCACCTGTGGACGGCACGAGAAGGAGAAGAGCCATGACGATTTCGCGATGGGTGATGAAAGTGATGAAGTCGACGGGCGTGGCGGTCGGGCTACCAGTACTGTTCGGCTTGTGCGTGATCGCACGGCCGGCGGTGGTTCACGCGGGTGATCTGGTGGTCTCCGGCACGTGGAAGAGCAATGTCAGCGACAACAAGGAAGGGACGTGGCAGCTCACCGGAACCAGTACGAATTTGGTAATCAACGGAGAGCTGACGTCGACGGGCCCGTCCGACTTTGGGCAAGGCACCATCCTGGGCGCGCTGGCTCAAACGGGCGGCATCCATTTTGGCGTGGTCTACAATGAGGTCTACGAGGCCACGTTTGATGGAACGGTGACCGGAGGTGTGGCCTCGGGGACCTACACGACCAAGGACGACGATGCGGGATCATGGCAAGGCAGTCTCGGCGCGCCCCAATGAGGCCGTTAACCCGAAGTAGACTTGTTCCGACGTGACTGCGAATTCTACGCGTTTCGTTGACCGCCTGGGGCGGGCCGTTCGCCGCCCCGGGCGCTCGTGTCATACAGGTCGTCGCTGCCCTGTGCGTGACGGCGCGCGCATGTTGACGTGCCGTTCCCTCCTCGTCGTCGGCGCAACTCTTCTTCTCTTCGGGAGCCCCGGTGCGCTGTTCGCCGCGTTGCCGATCCGGAACGACGGCGCGTCGAGCCTGGCAGCGGCGGACTTCAACGGCGATGGGAAGGCGGATCTGGCGATTGCCGATCCCGCAGCCAACTCTGTCGCAATCTACATCCGACGAGCCGACGGGAGTTTCCCAGAGCAAGCGACGCTGTCGCTGCCGGCCGGAACCAAGGTGTCCGAGACGACCGGGGCGGGCCATGTCGCTGTGGCTGCCGGCGACGTGAATCGTGACGGCAAGACTGACCTCGTTGTCGCCAGCAGCGTGGCGTCGCAGCTGTCGGTCTTTCTCGGACGCGGTGACGGGAGCTTCTTGGTACCCAGCATCGCACCGACGCTGCCCCTTCCCAACGCACTGGCGCTCGCTGATTTGAATAACGATGCGCGCGTCGACCTTGTCATTGTATCCCAGGGAACCAACAAGGTCGGCATTTGGTTTGGGAGCGGCGATGGCAGCTTCAAGAGGGGAGGGGAGTACGAAGCTGGTGCTCTGCCGACTAGTGTAGTCGTCGGTGATTTCGGAACGAACGAGACGGATGCGAAACGAGACGGCAAACTTGATCTTGCGGTAACCGCCACCGGCGAGGATGCCATCGCGCTGCTGTTTGGCGACGGCAGCGGTGCATTCAGTTCGCCCACAAAGCTGCTTGGCGCTGGAGCCACGGCAATCGTTGCGGCCGACCTGAATGGCGATGGCGTCATTGACTTGGCGACCGCCAACCCGAGCGAGGGTTTCCTCGGCGTGAGTATCGGAGTCGACCGCGGCACCCACGGAAGCTTCGGAGGGCAGAACAAGGCAATGAAGTTTGGTTCCGGATCGCGGCCCGTCGGGCTCATCGCGGCGGATTTCGACGCCGATGGGAGATTGGACGTGGCGGTCGCCGTGGAATCAACCATCACCAAGGAGAGTGGAGTTTATTTGCTTCTCAATCGTCCCAGACCGCGCATGCACATGGTCTTCTTCGACACACCACGGTTCTGCACGACCGGAGGCCTGCCGGTCGCCGTTGCTACGGGTGAGTTCAAGGGGGCAGGGAGCGCCGTCGACATAGCCGTCGGCGACAAATCCTCCCATCGGATTTCACTGCTGTTTGGTGACGGCGCGGGCGGGGTCGCAAACTGCGACGCACCGCAGCAGATTGGTCCGCGCCCGGAGCAGAAGCTCGTCGCCCCACCGCTCGCTACGCAGGCAGGCAATAGGGTACTGTAGCGTCGAATTCGACGGGCGCGTGAGGACAACGGATGAAGCCGCAGCTATTCGGCGTTACCAGCTACTTCGTGCTGTGGGTCGTGGGTGCCGCGTGCGGCGTCTGGGCCGCGACTAACTTGTCGCGGCGTGCGGGACTGCCCACACGTCAGTCCTTTGTTGGCGCGTGCGCGCTGGCATGCACGATCCTGGTGGGCTCCAAGGTGCTCTTCTTGATCGAGCACTGGGTGCTTCCGGTGGATGCACCCACTCTGTGGGGGCAGGAGCAGTTCCCCGAGTTGTTGCGCTACGGATTCCGGATTCCCGGTGGCATACTGCTCATGGCACCAGTCCTCCCGTTGCTGTGTCGACGCCTGCACTTGCCGACGCTGAGGTTTGCGGATGCGGTTTTGCCGGCGGTCGGCCTGGCGTTGGTCTTCATCCGCGTCGGGTGCCTCCTCAACGGCTGTTGCTTTGGTGCGGTCACCGATCTGCCGTTGGCGATGACTTTCCCCCCGACGGCCAGAGTGTACGAGTGGCAAGTTGGACACGGGTTGATCGCGGCTTCGGCGCCGCATACGCTTCCGGTGCATCCGCTGCAACTCTACTTTGTACTTCACGGCCTCGCGCTCTGCTTGCTCGGGCTGTGGTGGCAACGGCGGAAAAGCTTTGATGGCCAAGTGTGGATCAATTTCTACCTCGTCTTCTTCGGCGGCACATTCTTCCTGGAGTTTCTGCGTCCGCAGCCGTTGCGTCTGAACCTTCTTCTGGCTGCGGTGGTGGTAGCCATGACGGCGCTGCTCGAGCGGCGGCAGCGTCACGCTAGATTGGTGACTGTGCCGGCATCCTAGGCGCGGGGGCGCAGGTTCCGAGTTATGCGGCACGTACGGCTCGCTACCTCAGTTGGTCTCACCGGTGGGTTCGTCCTCGGATGCCGTGAGGCGATCGTCTCGCTTCAGGCAAACGCCGCCGTGCAACCCGGAGACTATCTCTTGGTCTACCTAGCGGTACCCATCCTTTGCTGGATGGGGCTGGGGACGCTCTTGCTCCTTCCGGTCGGACTGGCAGTCGCGAACTGGCGGCGCTCGCTGCCTCCGACCGACGCGCTGTGGCTGTACGCAGTGGTGATCGCATTCGCCGGGTGCTTATCAGTCACGTTACCAGGCGTCGCATCAGTCGTTGAGCTCTTGCGGGGCGTCGGAATGCCGGTTGGCCTCTCGCTCAACGTTTTGCTGTGGGGGTTGGCGGTCGGGCTCGCAATCGCCGTGGCCGCGCTCGCCAGCGCGTCCGCTGCATCGGTGGCGCCGCTTGCGGGCCCGTCGCTGCGCTACGTCACGCGTGCGGTGGTGGTTGTGGGGCTCCTCCTTCTGTGGCCCGTTGGTCGATTTCTTGTGACTGACTGGAAATGGGACCCGCGCCCCAGTCATGCCGCAGTGAGCCCGACAGACGCACCGAATGTGCTGCTGATCTCCATCGACACGCTGCGCGCGGATCACCTCGGCAGCTACGGGGATGACCACGCCCTGACCCCGGCGCTCGACGGCCTTGCCAATCAGGGGGTCTTGTTTCAACGAGCCATTACGTCATCGCCATGGACCTTGCCCGCCATGGCGTCCCTCTTCACCGCGTTGTATCCACGGCATCACGGCGCGGGGGCCATCACCAACGGGCGCACACCGCTCGGACGTTCTGCGCTGCCCGCGCACTCGTGGACGATGGCCGTCGCGTTGCACCAGGCCGGCTATCGAACCCACGGGATCGTCAGCAACCCGTACCTGGCGTTGCGCTACGGATTCGGTGATGGGTTCGATACCTATGAAAACGTGACGATCGAGTCAGAAGCCTTCCTGGCGTTCTCCAATACAACAGCTCTGCGGCTGGTGCAGTGGGCGTGGCCGGGTGCCGTGATCGGTGACCGCGGAGAGACGGTGAGCCAGCGCGCAGTTGATTGGCTCAACGAGGTCGCTACCGACCGCCCGTTCCTTCTCTGGCTGCACTATATCGACCCACATCCACCCTACAGCCACCCAGGTACGACGACACACAAGAGCATGCGTGGCGACCTATCTTTCCGGTCTTCGACGGGGGACGAGGGTGGCGTGATGCTCACGTCGCCCGATGTGGCGCGGCTGCGCAGCGGTGAAATTCTCCTGAACGCAGCGCAGAAGGATGCCGTTCATGAGCTCTACCGCAACGAAGTGCGCAGCGTGGATGCCGCGGTCGCGACGGTGCTCGATGCGCTGGAGCGCAACGGCCTGCGGGACCGAACCATCGTGGTCGTCGTGGGTGACCACGGTGAGGAATTTTGGGAGCACGACGGGGTCGAGCACGGTCGGACGGTGTACGACGAAGTCGTGCGTGTCCCGCTGTTGATGCGCTGGCCGGGTCGGTTGCCTGCCGGCCGCGCAGTCGACCCCGTGGTGCGGATCACCGACGTGGCTCCAACGATCCTCGACTTGCTGGGCATCGCGGTTCCGCCACAGCGCGACGGCGAGACGCTCCTGCCGCTCGTGCGCGGCGAACCGGCTGCTCCCCGCGTCGCGCTCACGGAGAACATGCTCTTTGCCGAGCCACGCGTCGGGCTGCGCACCTACGACCGCAAATATGTCCATTGGGAGAGTGGGAAGGAGGAGGTCTACGACCTGCACGAGGATCCGCGCGAACGCCGCGACCTTGCGGTGATCGACGGGATCGCGCGCCCATTGCAGTTGCTGTTCGCTGAGGTGGAGGGTCACGGGACCGTACTCCGACCGCACAGCGGATCCTCCGCACCCAACACGGCCGCCGCCGAGGCATTGCGCAGCCTCGGGTATGTAAACTAACACCCCTCGCACGCATCGAACCGCCACGCGATCCAGCGTCCACGCACGTTGGATCGTCGCTGCCCGTACACTCAATTGTCTTAGCGGGGGTGCTGTGTTAGCGTCCCTTCTCTATGCCATCACATGACGGAATGTTTGCGTCCATTGAGGACGTCATCGAACGCTTCGGCGCGCAGCGCTACATCTGCAACCGGCGCATCGCAACGGTGGTCTATCTGGCGAATCATCTGGGGAAGCCGATTCTCGTTGAAGGGCCGGCGGGGGTGGGCAAGACCGAGCTGGCGAAGGTGGTGGCGAGCGCGCTCGGGCATGAGCTGATCCGCCTGCAGTGCTACGAGGGCCTCGATGAGGCGAAGGCGCTCTATGAGTGGGAGTACGCCAAGCAGTTGCTCTATACGCAGATCCTCAAGGACAAGATCAGCGAAGTGATCGGCGGCTCCAAGTCGCTCAAGGAGGCGGTGGACAAGATCGCCAGCGAAGACGACGTCTTCTTCTCCGAGCGCTTCATCTTGCCGCGCCCGCTGTTGCGGGCCATCTCTTCGCCCGCCCCATCGGTCCTCCTGATTGATGAGATCGATAAGGCGGACACCGAGTTTGAGGCATTCCTCCTCGAGGTGCTGAGCGACTTCCAGGTCAGCGTTCCGGAATTGGGGACGCTGCGGGCCAAGCACATTCCGTTGGTCGTGCTCACCAGCAACAACGCCCGCGAAATGTCGGACGCGCTGAAGCGACGCTGCCTGCACCTGTACATCGACTTCCCGGCGGCCAGCCAGGAGCTCGAGATCGTCCGCCTGAAGGTGCCGGATATCTCCGACACGTTGGCGCAAGAGGTCGTCAACGTCGTGCAACGCATCCGCCAGCTTGATCTCAAGAAGACGCCGTCGATCAGCGAGACGCTCGATTGGGCCAAGGCGCTGACGCTGCTGAACGCCGACCGCCTTGATGAGCACATCGTCAACGATACGTTGAATACGATCCTCAAATACGAAGGCGATATCCGCAAAGCCCAAGACGAGTTGAAGGACTATCTGCAGAAGCAGAAGGCGAAGCGGCCGGATGCCGAGGCGGTCGAGAGCGACAAGGACCTCCTCCACTGACGCCACGGCATGGACGACAAGATCATCGAGTTCACCGGGCTGCTGCGGCAGAACGGCCTGCGCGTGTCGATGGCGGAGAACATCGACAGCTTCCACGCCCTTGAGCTGCTCGGTTTCGGCGATCGCAACGTGTTCAAAGACGCGTTGCGCGCCACGATGGTGAAGCGCGCAGTCGACGCCGGCACCTACGACGAGATCTTCGACCTCTACTTCACCGGCCTCGGCGAGATCATCAAGAGCAGCGCCGCATCGTTGATGGGGCAGATGCAGCTCAGCGAGGCGGACTTCCAGCGGCTGCTCGACTCGCTCGCCAAGATCCTGGAGGACCTCGACGTCAATCTGTCGGAGATGGCGCAGTTCCTCCTGAGCAACAACACCGGGCAGATGGAGAAGATGCTGCGTGAGGCGGCGCAGTCCGCGCAGCTGCAGAACATCCAGCGGTCGTTCCAGGAAGGGCGTTACAGTCACGCCATGGCGCAGACGCTCGGGCTCGGTGCGCTGGCGGAGGAACTCGACGCGCTCAAGCAACGCCTCGACGAGGCAGATATGGATCCGGCGTTGCGCGATCAGCTGCAACGGCTGATCGCGAAGCGGCTGCAGGATCTCACCGACATGATCAAGCGCGCCGTGCGCGCCGAGCTAGAGAAGCAGGATCATACGCTGCGCGAGAACCAGCGCATGCAGAGTCTGGCCGAGAAGAGCTTTTACTATCTGTCGGAGGACGAGATCCGCCGCATGAAGGAAGCAGTGGCGAAGCTCGCGGAGCGCCTCAAGAACGTCGTCGCGATCCGGCGCCGCCAAGCCAAACGCGGCAAGTTCGACTTGAAGGATACGTTGCGCAAGAACCTGCAGTACGGCGGCGTACCGTTCAAGATCCAATTCGATCGCAAGGTGCGCGACAAGCCGCAGGTCATCGTGCTGTGCGATGTCTCCGACTCGGTGCGCAACGTCTCACGCTTCATGCTGCAATTCGTCTACTCGCTCCAGGACCTCTACTCGCGCGTCCGCAGCTTCATTTTCGTCAGCGACGTCGGCGAGACCACGCAGCTGTTCGAGGAGCAGGAGATCAACGAGGCCATCGAGCAATCGCTCACCGGCAGCATCATCAACGTGTTTGCGCACTCCGACTTCGGCCGCGCTTTCCGCAGCTTCCACCGCGACTACATCGCGGCGGTCAACAACAAGACGACGGTGATCGTTCTCGGCGACGCCCGCAACAATTACAACCTGCCGCACGAGTGGGTGTTGAAGGAGATTCGCCAGCGCGCCAAGCAGCTCATCTGGCTGAATCCGGAAAACAAACTCACCTGGGGATTCGGCGACAGCGAGATGGATCGCTACTTGCCGTACTGCGATATCGTCGAGGAATGCCGCAATCTAAATCAGTTGTACCGCGTCATCGATCGCCTCGTCCGCTGACGGGGAAAGGGATTGACCTCCCGAAACGTTTCTGGGCAGAATAACTTCAAATGCCGGTCGGGAGTGCTTCATGAGCCTTGAGAATTCCATTTTAATGAGCGTTGGCGGGCTCACGCTCGACCCGGTGACGAAGACACCGATTGTCATCCTGAAGGATCGCGACAACAAGCTGAACCTGCCGATTTGGATCGGGTTACTCGAGGCGACGGCGATGGCCACCGAGCTCGAGGGCATCAAGATGGCGCGTCCGATGACGCACGATTTGTTGCGCAACATGCTCGATGAGCTCGGCGCCACCGTCGAGTGTATCGAGATCACCGACTTGAAAGACAATACATACTTCGCGCTCATCCATCTGCTGATCAACGGTGCCCGTCGCACCATCGACTCGCGCCCGAGCGACGCCATCTCGTTGGCGCTGCGCACCAAAAGTCCCATCTACGTCGACAAACGCGTCATCGAAACGTCGAGCGTCCTGCAGCAGAGCGAGGAAGCGAACGACAACAACCTCTCCAACGTCTCGCGCGACAAGTGGGCCGAGATCCTCGAGAAGATGTCGCCGGACGACTTCAAGTACAAGATGTGATTCACCCTCCCAGCCGACGCGGCTGGGACCACTACATCCACCAATCGAGATCGGAGCACATGGCACGCCAACGCTTTCGTCGGAAAGACCTCAAACGTCCAGATGAGTTCGTCTCCCGCGGTCGCGACTTCATCTCGTGGGCAGGCGACAACATGCAGACCCTGTACTGGGCCATCGGCGGTTTCGCCGTCGCCATCGTGGCGGTCGCCGGATTCTTTTCGCTACGCACTGCACGTGTGCGGCAAGCTAACGAAGATCTGGCCGTAGCGGTCACCGCATTCCAGTCCGGGCGCTACACGGAAGCCGCCGGCCAACTTGCCAGCGTAGCCGACCGGTGGCAGTCCACGCCGATCGGTCGCATCGCGGCACTCTACGCCGCGGAGGCCGACGTGGAGGCCAACAACGTCGACGCTGCGAGCACGCGGCTC
Source organism: Binatia bacterium (assembly GCA_041497995.1). Lineage (GTDB taxonomy): Bacteria > Desulfobacterota > Binatia > HRBIN30 > HRBIN30 > DATKMS01. Next base: position 32,754 of record JBGQHM010000013.1, read on the forward strand.
CACGACGCGGTTGCCGCAGGGGCGCCGGCGCCGTACCTCCAGCAGCAGGCGTTCGTCGATCTCGCGTTTGTCCTCGAACGCAAGGGCGACTTCGCGGCCGCCGCGGAGCAGTACGCGCTCGGGGCCGGCATGGAAGGCCCGTACACAGCAACCGCAATCCTCGGCGAAGCCCGCTGTCGCGAACAAGCAGGGGAGAAGGACAAAGCGCGCACTCTCTATGAACGCTTTGTCCGGGAGTTCTCCCAGGCGCCAGAGACCGAGCTGGTGCAAGCGAAGATCGCTGCGCTCAAGGGCTAGCGCGCATTACACTGGCGATTTTGTTGGTATTGACACCCAGCTAAATCCTCGCTATAAGGAAAGCATGATTAGAGAAGATGCTTTCGACAGAGAGTTCCCGGACGAGACCGCGTGCAAGAACTACCTCATGCTCAAGCGGTGGCCGGATGGCGTGAAGTGCGTCCGCTGTAACCGCAAGGAAAAAGTCTACGCGTTGAAGGCCCGCCCGTTCCACTGGGTCTGCAAGAACGACGATTGCGGCAAGCGCAACGGCTACCGCTTCTCGATTCTCACTCGCACGATCTTTCAGGACACCAAGATTCCGCTCAAGCTGTGGTTCAAGGTCGGCTATCTCATGCTGACTGCCAAGAAGGGCCTCAGCTCGCTCCAGGTGCGCCGCGTGATCTTCGGTGAAGAGTCCGGCACCGACTGGCGCACTTGCTGGTACATGTGCCACCGCTGGCGCGCTGCGATGCGTGGCGACATTTCCAAGCTCGGTGGCATCGTCGAAGTGGACGAGACCTATGTGGGTGGCAAGGACAAGAACCGCCACATGCACAACAAGAGCAAGGTTGCCCGTGACGCCGCAGGCCGTGAGCTGAAGCCCGCCAAGATGTATCGACCGGGTGAGGCTATCGGCTTCAAGAAGATCACCGTCATTGGCGCGATTGCACGCAAGGGCAACGTCGTGGCCCGCGTGATCGGTGACATGGACGCACGGAGCAAGGCCGATTTCGTGCGTGCTGCCGTGAGTGAGAAGGTTGAACTCGTCGCCACCGACGAAGACCCGGCATACAACTACGTGGACAAGGACATGCCCCACGAAGCCGTCAACCACAGCGAGCACGAGTATGTGCGCGGCATCTGCACACCGGCACCATTGACGGCTTCTGGTCGTTGCTGAAGCGTGGCATCATGGGCAGCTATCACCACGTCAGCAAGGACTACTTGCCGCTGTACCTGAACGAGTTCTCGTACCGCTACAACAACCGCAAGAACGCCGAAGTGTTCGGTGACTTGCTTACGACGTGCGGTCAGTAGCCCGATGCGGGTGTCCATGCTAAAGTTTCATCGTGCCAAGGAAGCGAAAGCGCCCGCCCGCAAAACCTCTCAGCGCAAAGCTGCAAGCAAGCGATGACGCCTTAAGCGAATCGCTGAGGACTGCCGACTTGAAGAAATTTGACAAGGCACTAGCGAAGGCATTTGGCGCACCCGCACCGTCGCGGGCGCGTTGACGAGTCCTAAACGGAGTGGTGGGTGAGCGGCTAATACCACCGGCCTAAGAAACCGGCGACCGGCAACGGTCCGAGGGTTCGAATCCCTCCCACCGAGATGGTTCCATAGAGAACCGCCTGGGTGAGGGGGATTCAATGGAGCCTGACTCATTTGCTCCCCCTGGGAAGTCTCGGACCACTACGCTGCCGTTGTGTTTGCCGCCGCGATCCTTTGTAAATTCCATCCCATTTGCGCTTGAAACTTGGATCTCCAAGACCTGTCGATTCAGCAAGGAATCTCGTTACCGCGTGGGTGAGAATCATCTGATGATCAGCCCTAAAGAACTGAAAGTGCGGAAAGGATTCGAGCGCCAAGAATGATTTGCGCGGTAGACGCGCACTCTCTCCGAACACGTGGCGTGACGCATAGGTAGACCCTTCCCACGCCACGAGATCGGCAGCCTGAAGGGGCGTCGGACCCTTTGGAAGGGGGACGATTGTCGGGAAGAGTTTCTCCCAATCCATTTGGCGTGTGGCGCTGTAGAACTGAACAAAAATATCGTGTTCAATTGCCTGGTCTTTCTCCACAAAGAAGACAACCGGGTTGGCTTCGGTGGGCTGGATCATCTCTCTGATTGTTCCCATCGCGCCTTGAAGTCCCACCTGATGAATACGCGGCCCATCATTTGGGTGCTCACGGAGGGGCTCATGGACCTCCTCAAATGTGCCGACTGGAATTGAACCGCAGAAACCGAACTTGATTCCCGATTCAAGAGTTGGGATGAGTTTCCGGATGAGTCTATTCTTCTGCGGGCCTTCCCATCCTTCGAACTGATCAACTCCGGCCATCAGTTCCTTCATGTGAAGAATCTTTCCCTCAGCACCGCCGCACTTCATCGCAGCCTTCCATGCTAAGTCGAACGCTTCCCATTGCTCCGACGAAGCCACAAGACACGAGAGAGTATGCGCATGCCCCTGGGGTTTCCCGGCTTCACTGTATGTTTCGCTGTAGTCGAGATAGGCTTCGTAGATCACGGCAACCAATCCCTCAGCGTTCGGCCACATGCGCCGAAACGGCCCTGGCGAGTTCCATAACTGCGCAATGAGATTCCGGCCCTGAACGGCCTTTGGACTCACGACGCACCCACACGGCAGGGGCAATCATAACCACCGCTTCTAGTTTTCTCTCGTGCCAGGTCGTTTGCATCCGCCAGTTCTAGCGGAAATTTCAGTGAGTGTCGATTCCAACTAAACCGCCATTACACTTACCATAATATATCTTATCAGACGTTATGATCCGGGCGGCCTGCGGGCCCGACAGTCGGCTCGCCGCAGAAGGCCGCGCTTTGAAAGCTGGCGCTAAGTTGCTAGCGTCGCGCCGCTACGATGGCAGCGCAGACGCAGTTTGAAGCGGGATATCTTCAGGAAGAAGACTTTGCGCGCTTCAACTACTGGCTCTGGGTTACCCGGCTCCGATCGATAGCCGGCCTGCTGCTGCTGACCGCGCTCATCCGCTGGGCGGCGCCGCCGGCTATCCGTCCCATGCCCATCGTGCTGGTGTGCGCGGCCGATCTCGCACCTTCGGTGTTGTATCACTGGTGGCTGCGTACGCGGCGCCACCTGCGGTCGCTCGCCTACGTCCAACTGATCGCCGACACCCTGGCCCTCATCGTCGGGCTGTCGTTCGTCTCCGAGTCACCTGGCCTCTTCCACTTCGTCCTCCTGCTGGTCGTCGTGCCGGCAACCCTCATCGAATGGGAATGCGGTGCGGTCATCGCCGTGCTGGCAACCATCGGCCATTTCGTATTGCTTTGGACGCAGGGTGTAGAGCTGATTTCAGTCGGCGGCCTCCTCCCGCCCGCGTCGTTCTTCCTGATCGCCAGCCAGTCGTTGTTCTACGCGCAGCACCTGGCACAGAAGAACGTGGACCTCGCGGCGGTTGCCGGATCGCTGAACGAGTCGAATGTCCGCTTGGAGGAGGAGGCCGCGATCTCCGGCGGTTTGCTGCGCGCGGCCGAGGCGTTGACGACGTCTCTCGACCCGCACGAGATCCTTGAACGACTCAACGACATCGTTCGTCAGGCGCTCGGGTGCGACTGGAGCATCACGCTCCTGCACGACAAGGCACGCGACGTGTATCGCGTCGCCGGTGTCTCGGGAACGAATCGGGAGATTGTCGAAGAGGTGCGCAGCTTTGAGTTTCCGCTGGCCAGCGCACCGCTCTTCACGATGATCGCGCAGCAGGGCATTCTGGCTGTCGAGGGCCGCAACTCGGAATTGTTCTCCGGTGCACTGATGGAACGCTGGCAGCTGGCGTCGTTCTTGTGCGCCGATCTGCAACGTGCCGGTGTGTCGGTCGGCTTGCTCGCCGCCGGGTTCAACGAACGCGCCGGCCCATTCTCGGCTCGCGAGCAACGCCTGTTTCGGAGCATCGCGCAGCAAGCGGCCGTCGCCCTGGAGAACGCCCGACTCGTCGACAGCCTGCGCTCGGCCAGTCGACTGAAGTCGGAATTCATCGGCACCATGTCGCACGAGCTGCGCTCGCCGCTCAACGTGGTGATCGGCTACGTGGACCTTTTGCTCGAGGGCGACATGGGCGCCGTGAACGCTGAGCAGCATGAGGCCCTGGATCGCGTCCGGCAGCACGCGCTGCAGCTCCTTGAGCTGATTCAAGAAACCCTCGACGTCAACCGACTGGAAGCGGGTTTCCTACCGGTCGACCTCGAGACGTTGACGGTCCACGAGTTTCTCGACGACCTGAAGGACAGCATCCCTGCGGATTGGCTGAAGCGCGATGTCATGTTGATATGGGACGTCGCCCGTACCCCGATCGTGGTGCGCACGGACCGCGCCAAGCTGAAGAAGGTGCTGCGCAACTTGATCCACAATGCGCTCAAGTTCACCACGCAGGGCTCGGTGACGGTGCAGGCGACGGCCGACAACAACTGGGTCGAGTTCAGCGTCACCGACACGGGTATCGGCATCAGCGAGGAGTCCCTACCCGTGATCTTCGAGATGTTCCGTCAGGTCGATGGCTCGACGACGCGCCGCTACGGCGGTGTCGGCTTGGGACTGTACATCGTCCGACAGCTAGTGCGCGGCCTAGGGGGCGACGTCACCGCAACCAGCCACGTCGGCGTTGGCTCCGTCTTCCGTGTGCGCCTGCGCCGCGGCGATTCGAAGACCTGGGACGTATCTGGAACGGTGGAATCGCATCCGCTCGTCGGCGCTACGGATGCAGGCCCACGCCGGTGAGTCCGGTTTCCTCAGCCACACCGAGCATGCAGTTCATGTTCTGAATCGCCGCCCCGGCGGCTCCCTTGCCGAGGTTGTCGAGAGCGGAGAATACCACCACCCTGCCCCGCTGTGCATCCACATCCGCGCCGATCTGCACGAAGTTCGACCCCGCTACTGATGCCACGCTCGGATACGGCAGGTACTGCCAGCTGGCGCTGGCGCTCGCGCCCACATCCTTGCCCAGCTCGATGAGACGAATGAAGTATTCATCGCGGTAGAAATCGCGATACAACGCGAGCACCTCCGCACGGCTCACGGAGCGCTTCAAGAAGCCGTGACACGCTGCCAGGATGCCGCGTGAAAATGGAGCGTAGTACGGCGTGAAGTGGACCCGAACGGGGGCGCCGGCGACGGCACTCAACTCCTGCTCCATCTCGTACGTGTGCCGGTGATCGACGACGTTGTACGGGAAGGCGGAGTGGCCGATCTCGCTGTGGTGCGTGGCCACGTTGGGCTCCGCGCCGGCGCCGGACGTACCGGACAACCCGTCGACGACGACGCGATCGAGCTCGATCCACTGCGCCTTCACGAGCGGCGCAAGCGCCAGGATGGTTGCATACGAGAAGCAGCCTGGATTGGCGATCAGCCGCGCGGTGCGGATAGCGCTGCGGTGCAGCTCGGTAACGCCGTAGGGCGCCTCCTCCACCAGACTCCACGCCGCGTGCTGCACGCCGTAGACCTGCTCGAAGACGCCTTGGTCCTTGAGCCGGAAGTCTGAGCCGAGGTCGATGACCTTGCCGCCGTGACCCAGATACCGTTCGGCCCTACCCATGGATTCGCGCGATGGCATGCACAGGAACGTCACGTCAGTCGGCGTCGCATTTTCTTCCGTGATGAATCGCAAGCCCGAGCCGGTGAGGTTGCGATGCACGGCTTCGAGATCCTTGCCGCCGCGCGAGGTCACCCACGCGATCGTGACGTGCGGGTGGCCGAGCAGCAGCCGTAACAGCTCGCCCCCCGAATAACCGGAGCCCCCGACAATCCCTACCGTGATGTGCGTGCCCGCCACGTGTCTCCTCTGCAGCAGCGACCTTAACGGGACATGACGCTCAACGGAAGGCGCTTTACACGAGCGAGGATTTGCGGCGCGACCTGGCTGGCCCTGAGACAGCCGAGAACGTGCTTCGAGAGCCTCAGCACGAACGGTCTCGAACTCATTTGACTCAAAATGACATACCCTTCCGTTCGCCCTGAGGAGCCCGACCCGTGCAGCGGGTATGTTGGGCCAATGAACCC